>PWMO01000481.1 GCA_003558175.1 Spirochaetaceae bacterium | reverse complement strand
TGCACCAGCACTTCGCCCTGGCTCCCGATATGACCGTGGCGGAGAACATCTTCATGGGCCGCGAGGTGCCGGGAAAGGGCCCCCTGCTCGATGACCGGCAGATGTGGCAAGCGGCCGAGGAGCTGATATCCCAGTTGGGTATTGAGCTCAATGTGCGCATGGATGTCCGCAGGCTGGCACCGGGAGACCGGCAGGTAGTAGAGATCTGCAAAGCGCTGTCACAGGATCCCAAGATTCTGCTGCTGGATGAGCCTACGTCCGGCCTCAACGACGATGAGATCAAGCGGCTCTTTTCCATTCTTGGCCGACTGAAGGAGCGCGGCGTCAGCATCATCTACATCAGTCACCGGCTGGAAGAGGTGTTTGAGATTGGTGACACCGTTACCGTGTTCCGCAACGGCAAGAACGTCTTCTCGGGCGCCATGGGTGAGGTCAATCACGAAAAGCTGGCGCAACTGATTGTCGGGCGCGAAATCGAAGAGAAGTATCCCAAGCGGGAGGTCCGGCAGGGCGATGTCGTCTTCGAGGCCAGAGACCTGCAGAACGATGAGAGCACCGTTCCGGTGCGCGATGTCTCGTTCTCGGTGCGCGCCGGCGAGATCGTTGCGGTATACGGCATTCTGGGCTCCGGAAAGGACGACCTCGCGCGAACCGTTGCCGGCGTGGCCCCCGCAACCGGCGGGTCGTTGGTCATGCGCGGCAGCGAGATCCAGTGCCGTAATCCCAAAGACGCCATCAACCACGGCATCGGTTACCTGACCGACGACCGCCACACCAATGGTCTGGTGCTGGGTATGACGGTCAAGCAGAACCAGACCCTTGTGGCGCTGAAGAAGTTCACCAAATTCGACCACATCCTGGCCAAACAGGAGGCGGAAGTCTCAGACCGCTATATCAAGGCGCTCAACATTCGTACCCCCGGGCGCGAGTTTGTGGTCAACAACCTCAGCGGCGGCAACCAGCAGAAGGTGGTCCTGTCAAAGTGGCTGATTCCTGAGCCGGATCTATTGATCCTTCACGAACCGACCCGTGGTATAGACGTTGGGTCCAAGGTCGAGGTCTTCAGCCTGATGGTTGAGCAGGCCGAGGCCGGCCGCGGTATTCTGTTTGTCTCTTCCGAGCTGGACGAGGTGGCGGAGATGGCCGACAGGATCCTGATCATGAGCCAGGGCCGAATTATTGCCGAGTACAAGAGGCACGAAGTGTCGCACGATGAGCTCCTACGCGTGGCGACTCAACGATACAGCGAACAGGCAACGCAGACAGCGGACGCCCAACAGTAAGGGGAGAGTGTATATGGCGAGTATTGTGCAGACGGTTAGCGGGAAGTGGAAGGAGCTTGGCAAGAATAATCCGGACTTTCAGATTGTTGCGTCAACCTTTCTGATCTTTCTCGGCCTGTTCATCATTATGGCCATCGGGTCGGATGTGTTTCTGCGCCCGCGCAACATCACCAACATCCTCACCCAGTCGGCCATGTACGTGGTGCTGGGCGTCGGGATGACTTTTGTGCTGACAACCGGCGGTATCGATATCTCCGTTGGCTCGATGGTTGGTATCGCCACCGCAGTGATCGGTGACATCATTGTCAATCACGGCATGCCGGTCTGGCTTGGCCTGCTGGGCGGGCTTGGCGCCGGGCTCGCCTGCGGCATGTTCAACGCGGCGTTTATAACCTTTCTCAAGATTCCGCCAATTATCGTTACCCTGGGCACCTGGACCATGTTTCGCGGTCTGGCCTACGTCTACCTGGGTGGAACTATCCACTACAATTTTCCGCGTTCATTCATCGCCATCGCGCGCGGGAGGTTTCTGGGCCTGCCGATCCCGGTCTGGATTGCGGCGGTGGTCTTTATCTGGGGGCACTACTTCCTGACCCGCACCAAGACTGGACGCCAGATCACCGCTCTCGGCGGGAACGAAGAAGCGGCCCGCCTCGCGGGTATCAACGTCAAGCGGCTGCGCTTCTTTGTCTATTCATTGATGGGATTTCTGGCCGGGCTGGCAACCATCATTGTTACGGCACGGCTTGACTCGTCGGCCGCGGGTACCGGGGCCGGCTTCGAGATGCACACCATCGCGTCGGTTGTTATTGGCGGGACGTCGCTGTTCGGCGGGCGCGGGCTGATGCTCGGGACGCTGATGGGTGTGCTGATGCTCGGCGTGGTAGAGAACGGGCTGCTGCTGGCCGGTATCTCGTTCTTCTGGCAACGGGTCTTGCTCGGGTTCATCTTTGTGAGCGTCGTTGGGTTCCGCACGGTGCGCGAGAAGTAGGCGCGGCGTTCACACGCTGAGGAGTAGATCTACCGGCCGTTGAGCCATGCGTAGCATACGCTTGGACGGCCGAACAGGAGTTCGCAAGGAGGTGATGCGGGAAAGGAGATGGATTGCGCGAACGGCAGGCTGGTCCGGCGGATCAGTCATTACGTAACATTCCATTCGGATGTATTCCGAAGAAACGGAGGTTGAAGATGAAAACAAGAGTACTGGTTGCTTTTGTCGTGTTGGCTCTGCTGCTGGGAGGAACCATGGCGTTTGCCGCCGGTGGGAGAGAGGCGGCGCGGCCCGACACCCTGAGAATTGGCTACACCCCGCCCACGCTCGACAAGGCGGATTTCATGGGCCAGTTTGAGGAAGGTCTGATCAAGGGGCTTGACGAGTGGACACAAGCAGCCGGCCTCGAGTACGAGCTGTTTTCGCGATCACCGGCCGATCACGCCGCCCATCAGCAGCAACTCCAGATTGTCGAGGACTTCCTTACCCTCGGCGTTGACTACATCGTGCTTATTCCCACCAGCTACGAGGGGCAGCTCGGCGCGTACCGCATGATCAACGAAGAGGGCATCCCGCTGGTTATCGGCAACTACTCGGATCCCTTCCCGCGCGACTGGGGCGTGAGCGCGATGCGGTTTGCCGGCTACAGCCACTACGACGCAGGCGTTGCCATGGCCGAGTACGTCGCCGAAAAGTATCCCAGCGGCACCAGCATGGCCATCATCTACGGTGAAGCCGGTAAGGTCTCTGAAGAGCGCGGTGCCAAGGAGTATCACATCGCCAACGGTTTCAACGTGGTCTATGAAGACTACGCCGACTGGGACCGGGTCAAGGCGTACGATGCTACCGAGCGTCTGCTCACCGCCTACCCGGACGTAGAAGTGATCATCGCGTGCTCGAGCGCCATGGCGGTTGGAGCGGTGCAGGCAGTCGACGCCGCCGGACTGACCGGCCAGATTGACGTCTACGGCGCCGGCGCAACCATTGAAGAGCTGGACCTGATTGTTGACGGCCGTCTTGCCGCCGCCTGGTTCCGTGACCCAATCCAGATTGGTGAAGCGGCTGCCGAGGCAATCCAGCTGCACCACGAAGGACGCGAGGGCGAGATCACCGAAGCGTGGAACGTCCCCATCGGTATCATTGACTCCTACGACGCAATTGTCGAACAGGTCAACCCGATTACTTACACCGGCATGGGACGGCCCTGGCCGCCCGAGCGCCCATAAGGCGTGATGCGCGGCGCGGGCATTGCCGCGCCGCGACGGTGTACGATTTGTACTCAACGGCGGTTGTTCGCGGTCCGAGCCGGTCTGCGCAACCGCCTTTTGCATTCGGAGGAATAGAATAGATGAGAATAAAAGGCAAGAGAATTGCGGTGATAACCGCGCACGAGTTTGAAGACGTGGAGCTGCTGTACAGCATTCTGCGATTGAATGAAGAGGGCGCCGAGATCACGGTCGCCACGCTGCCCAAGACCGCCATCGGGCACTTTCACGCCAGACCGTACTGGCCCGAGAAACCGATTACCGGGCGCTTTGGATCGACGGTGCCGTTTTACGTGCTGGAAGAGGGAAACCGCTGGAAGCACGTGGAGACTACCGCGCTGCAGGAGAAGGACTTTGATGCGGTAGTCTTCCCCGGAGGGCTCGCTCCTGACTTCATCCGCTGCGACGAGGGGACGCTGGCCTTCACCGCGGCCATGTACCGCGCAGGCAAAGTGGTGGCCGCCATCTGTCACGGTCCGCAGGTGCTTATCTCTACCGACGTGGTGATGGGAACCGACATCGTGAAGGGCAAGAAAGCGTGCAGCTGGCTGGCGGTCAAGGACGACCTCAAGAACGCCGGAGCAGAATGGATTGACGCACCCGCGGTCACCGTCGGCAATGTGATCACGGCTCGCTGCCCCGATGACCTGCCGGAGTTCTGCCAGGAGATCATCAAGGCGCTTGAGTAGCGTGGCTTAACCCGGCGCAACGATGCAGGTAGGCACCGGTAGCGTGCAGCAATTCAAAGAGACAAAACGAGGGGGCACAGGCGGTGAGACAGTTGAAGCTGTTTATCGAGAACAAGTGGGTTGATGCGGAAGGCGGAGCAACCTTTGACTCAGTCAATCCGGCAACCGGAGAGAAAGTTGCGGTGCTTGCCAAAGCGTCCGCGGGCGACGTCGACAAGGCGGTAAAGGTTGCCAAAAAGGCCTTCGACAGCGGCGTCTGGTCGCGGATGGATCCGGACAAGCGCGCGAACCTGATGCTGAAGGCGGCCGACATTATGCGGCGGCGCTTTGAAGAGCTGGCGGAGGCCGAAGCGCGCGACGCGGGTAAGCCGATCCGTGAAGCACGGCTGGTGGATATCCCCTATTCTATCCGCGCGATGGAGTACTTCGCCAACATGGCGCGGGAGATCAAGGGTGAGGTCATCCCGCTGCCGGGAGACCAGGCGTTTGACTGGGTGTCATTTGAGCCGTACGGGGTTGTTGCGGCCATCACGCCATGGAACTTCCCGCTGCACCTGGCAACGCGCGCGATCTGTCCGGCAATTGCAACCGGAAACACCGTTGTGGCCAAGGCCTCGTCACTGGCACCGGTGACCCCCATGTTGCTGGGTGAGATCTTTCTGGAGGCCGGCTTCCCGCCGGGGGTGGTTAATATCCTGAGCGGGCCGGGAGGTACAACTGGAGACGCCCTGGCCGGCCATGAAGATGTGCGGATGATCACCTTCACCGGCTCGGTGCAGATCGGTCGGCGCGTGATGGAGCAGGCGGCCCAGTCGCCCATCATCAAGAAGGTTCTGCTTGAGCTCGGCGGCAAGGGGCCGTTTATTGCCGAGGCGGACTGCGACCTCGACGCAGCGGTGAACTCGCTTATTCCCGGATTCTGTCTGGTTGAAGGTCAGGTCTGCTGTGCTTCGACACGGCTCTATCTGCACAACGACATCTACGACCAGTTCATGGAGAACCTGGTACGCAAGGTGAGCAGCCTGCGCATGGGCGATATCATGGATCCCGAGACGCAGATCGGCTCCATGATCGGACAGAAGGAGCTGCAGAGCGTAGACGCCTACGTCAAAGCTGCAGTGGACGCGGGCGCGAAACTGGTCTACGGCGGCGAGCAGGTAACCACTCCGCCCTGCGACCAGGGGAGCTTCTACCAGCCGACCATCCTGGAAGTGGAATCAAATGACCTGGCGTGCGTGCGCGAAGAGATCTTCGGCCCGGTACTCACCGTCATGCGCTACCACTCGCTGGATGAAGCAATCGCGCTGGCCAACGATACAGAATACGGACTTGGCGCTACCGTCTGGAGTTCCAACCCGCGCACGCTGTTTCGCGCCGCGAAAGAGATTGACGCCGGAATGGTGTGGCTCAACACCAATGTCATGTCCAAGATCGAAGCCCCGTACGGCGGCAACAAGAACAGCGGCCTGGGACGGGAAGACGGAACCATCGGCCTGAAGGAGTACGTGAAGGCCAAGAACAACGTGCTCTACCTCGGCAAGCCCGAAGACGACAACTTTTACGGCTTCTGATACGGTTTCTGATACGGCCTCTGACGCCCGACCGGGGCTTGTGCGCGCAGCTGAGCG
>PWMO01000252.1 GCA_003558175.1 Spirochaetaceae bacterium | reverse complement strand
CAAACTGGAGCCGCTCTTTGTGACCTTTCAACCGTACTACTATCACCTGTGGCAGGCACTGAAACGGCTGACGACGGGCTACTCGATTCTGACCTCGCGGGAACTGCTGGAAAGAACGATCCTGCTGGCGCCGGGGTCGACAGCAGGCGTCGAGACACGGCGCGAGCTCGGGCGCCTGATCGGACTGGACGCCGCCAAAGCCGATCTGCTGCTGCTCGGGGACGAAGTCGAAGCCCTTTCACGCGCGATTCTCACCTATCGCGATCCACGTCTGCTTGATACGTTCCTGGACTCTCTCAGTATCCGCGAGACAGAGTACACCCTCGGATTGATGATTGCACTTCAGCGCCTGGCCAAGGTTGGGCCGCTACGCGACTATCTGCTGGATGCGCTGAGCGTTGCCGAAGGAGACCTGCGCCAACGCCTCAGTCTCGTTCTTGATACCCACGGCAGGGATAGCGAAAGGTAGAGTGCCGGCAGCAGGGTGAACGTTGTCACGAAGGAACCGAGAATCCCAAAGGCGAGCGTGAGCGACAGTACAGAGACCATCGTCTGATTGCCAATTGCGAAAAGCAGCGGCGCTACTCCAGCAAGCGTTGTGACGGTAGCCAGCGTGATTGGGCGTGCGGCGGCAAGGATGGCAACCGACAGGAGCGAAACCCCGGAAGTGGTTCCGCGCCCGACGCTGGTGCCGGCAGCGCGATCGCGCTCGTCGAGTACCACGATACAGTTGTTGACCGAGACCCCCGCGCTCAGGATCAGTCCCAGTATCACGGTGGCACTCATCGGTATCCCCAATGCCGCAAGCGCGAGCACGGGTATCGCCAGCACAACCGGTATCTGGGTCAGCATCAGGGCGCTCTCGGCCACCTGCTGACGGAAACAGAGCAGTACCGCGCCTACCAGCAGAGTAGCCATAACTACTGCCCCAAGCTGTAGCCGTCGCGCAGCAGCTTCATCCTGTGCGCCCGGTGCGATGTCGACCGCATAGCCTTCGGGAAGCGGCAACGCCCGGGTGACGGTCTGGACTTGCTGCATCGCGCGGTTGCGACGGTATGAGAGAACGGTGAGTCGCGCGCTGCGCGCCCGATTCACGCGGCTGATGGTGGAAGAGGTTGGCTCCGCGAACAACGCCCCTAGATCGAATGCCGAAAGGTTGTTGTGGGCTCCAAACATTGGAGCAGACAGCAGGGAATTGACGTTGTCACCACGATCTACGCGGGGAACCAGAAAGATGTCGTGCTCACGGTCCCTCCCCGGCCGCTTCACCACCACCTGACTCCCGACAGCCCAGCGCAATTCTGCCACTACCGACGCCGGGTCGACACGCAGCTGTTCCAGTCGCGGCAGATCGAGTTGCAGCAGGTGCGCAGGCGGACCCTCGCGAAAGTGCAGAATCACCCGATCTACGTCCTCCAGCTGCTGGTATGCGTTTGCCAGCCGCAGAGCGATAACTTGCGTGGTCTGTAGCTGCGGGCCGCGAATCAGGACCGGGAACGATCGCACGTTGCGTGAATCCAGGTCGTCAGAGAAGAAGAGCTCACCGTGTTCTCCCGAGTGGGCTGCAGTCTCTATGGCGCTGCGCACGGCGCTCGCGTCGCTGTTCGGGTGAAGATGAAGCATAAAGCGCCCCCGCCCGTCGCGATAGTCGACAATCACCCGCCTGACTCCCTGGTTGCTCAACGCCGCCTCTTCTACCGCGCGACTCCGTTCCGCTACTACCGAAACAACGGTTCCGGGCTCAAATACCAGGCTGAACTCGAGCTCATGTTGTTTGCCCCGGAGGGCTCCGTCGGCACGGGACACGTGGATCGACGCGACCGACGCGGCCACGACGGCAATCGCTGTAGCCACAAACAGCCATCTGCGGTGGCAGAACGAGAATACAACGACCCGCTGCAGCAGCAATGCTTCCCGGTTTGTTGTGGAGCGCCGTTTCTTCCGGTGCACGGCGTGCTCTTCCGTTCCGGCGAGATGCGGAGCAAGAACCAGCACGTAGACTGCCGCCGTCGCAAGTGAGGCGATGATTGTGAGCGCCGGCGCGCCGTAGCGCTCGGCTTCCGGCGCAGGGGCAAAAAGGAGCGGAACGAACACAACAACTGTTGTCAACGTCGAGAGGATGACCGGAGCAGCCGCCTGTCTGCGCGCGCGGACGGCATCACCACCGTGGCGACGCAGAGCGTCAGAGAGCACCACCACACTGTCTATCCCAAGCCCGGCAGATATGGCCAGCGCGGCCAGGGTCAATACCGTAACCTCGTGATCAAATGCCGACAGTACCGCACCTGCTGCGAGAGCCGAAACGGCAAGTGCGCCCGCCGCCACAAGCGTGAGGCGCAAGGAGCGGTCGAACAAATAGGTCAGTGCGCAGATACTTATCAGGCCGGCAGCAATCGATATCGCCGCTTCGCGCAGACGCCGTTCCGATTCGGCGCCACGATCGAGCAGGACGACCATCCCGGCGTGGACAGAGCTCTCGCGGCGCAGTCTGCGACTCACCTCAATCGCCCCTGCGTCGGAACTGTGGTACACATACGCCACCGCCCGTGGGCGGCCGTCCACCAGCGCTAAGGTGGAGGAAGTGCCCGTCGCAAGGCGCGCCTCGGCAACATCGCCAAGGCGGAGCGTGCGGCTGACCCACGTGCGTTCAAGATCTTGCGGGCTTTCGGCGCGGGTATCGAGCACCAGTGGCAAGGTGACGGACGCCTTCTCTCCGGAGACGGTGTCACGGATCCCGTTCTTCGACGTACCAATTGCGACTTGCCTCTCGCGAACTGCGCTCACCAGCGTTGCGGCGCTCGATACATCGTCCGGCAGTGCCGAGGGGTGGTAGACGATTTCGATGTCGCCAGACTGTGCGCCACTTACCTCAATCCGGGCAACTCCTTCAATCCTCTCAAAGAGGCGGCGAATCTCAGCTTCATTCCATTTCGTGGTGTCAAACGCCGCCGCGAACAACGGCCTGGCATCTATGTCCGCACGGTTGATAACGGGGCGGCGTGCAGTGGGTGGAAAGCCCGTAGCTGCGCGCTCCACGCTTTCACGAAGATCGAGATACGCTTCGTCCATGCGCGTGCCGCCAGAGAAGCGAACCTGCACCTGAGCGCGGCCAGGCTGCACCAGAGCCTCTATCTCTTGCGCGCCACGCAGTCCGGACAGCTGGTCTTCAAGCGGAATTACGATGTCGCGTTCAATGGCGTTCTGCGTGCTGTTGGGCTGTTCGACCGTGATCAGGACGCTCCGTTGTCCCAGACGACCGTCTTCACCGAGGCGCGCGGTGGAGACCGAAGCGCTGAGGACAACGACCGCCATGAGCAGCACGGCCAAGGCGCGGCGGCTGCTCATTTCTGACCACCACGTGATGCCGACGGCTGCAGCGGCGCTCTGACGCAATGCAGTTGTGCGTACGCCGCCGGGTAGACGAGCAGCGCGAACAGGGTTCCGGAGAGTAAGCCGCCGGCCACCGCAACCGCCATCGACGCCTGCGCCGTGCTTCGCGGACGCAGATCGAGCGCGAGCGGTGTCAGTGCCGCCACGGTCGTCAGGGTTGTGGCGAGAATCGAGGGAAGTCTTTCCAGAGTCGCCGAGAGCAGGGCGTGCAGCGGCGGACGACCAGGTGGAAGCACGCTGCCGTTGCTCGGACCGAGCTGCCTCAAGCGGTGCGGCATCTCCTGATGCTGTTGCCGATACAGCGTGGTCAGAATGATTGTTGCGTTGATGCTGGTACCGAGCACAACAAGCATCCCGAGGCCGCTGTGAAGATGAAGACCGTGTCCCGTCACCCATAAGGCCATCGCGCTGCCGCAGACGGACGCGGGGAGAACCGACATCAGCAGCAAGGCTATCGATGGTGACTCGAACTGGGCGGTGAGCGTAAGCAGCATCAGGAGCAGCGCGAGCATTGCTGCACGCAGCAGGTCAACCGCGGCAGCGCGCATCTCCGACACGCCGATTCTGGTTACAACCGCATCGGACACTTCCTGTCTCAACTGAGTTAATTGGCTCTCGGCCGTCTGAGCAGTCTCAGTGGTCTCAGCAGTCTCAGCCGTGGTTTCGAGGGCAGACCGCGCGGCGGGCGAATACTCCAGCGCCACGCTTCGATTGAAACGGTGCAGTTCGAGCGGCTCCGCGCTCAAGACCGGCGTGATAACCGCACTCGCTGGAACAAACCCGGTTCCAGCGGGCAGGGGCAGTTTCATGAGATTGCCGGCCGTTGCCACGGAATCTCGCACCGCTCGAACACGCACGGAGTAGTCGTGTCCCTGCACGGTCATCCGCCCGGCCGTCACGCCGTCCACCGAAGCCGCAAGGTGATCGATGGCGGCTCTTGGGGAGACGCCGATTGCGGCGCCGGCATCGGCGTCAAAGCGGATCTCGTACTGCGGCGCATGGAGGCCCAGACGTTGTGTCAGTTCGTCGGCTTCGTCCCGCGATGCCACGGTAATGCGGAATCTGGGACGTCCTCCGGGACCGGCAAGCAACGTCTCCATCGCGCTCTGAAGTGGCATCGCCTCGGAGTACGCACCTTCGGGAAATCCCACTTCTGTTTGCAATCGTGCCAACACGTTCTCAATCGCTGTCATCGATTCCGGCACCGAAGGCGAAACCGCGAAGACAATGTCGGCAGAGTTGGTTCCGCTACCGGCGCGTGACCGCTGCTCGACAGCGTCCCGTTCATACCCACCGTACGCGAAGGCTGATTCAAGGGAAACCGAGCGCGTGACCTCGCGTATCAGACGGCCGGCACTGGCTGCGGTTGTATCGGCATCGGAGCCCGGGGGCAGAGTGAGCCTCACGACCACATGGCGCGGCGGTGACGGTGGCAGTACGTTTCGCGGGAGGACCGTCAGGCAGAGAAAGCCAACCAACAGCGCGCCGCCGAAGGACAACGCGGTGCGGCGCGGGTGACGTACGGCGGTCAACAGCAGCCTGCGGTAGCGGCGTTGCAGATGCGGAGAAAGCGGCGCCGCGTTGCCGGTCTTTGTGGCGTTCCTGGTATTCTCCGCGTTCCCGGCGTTCGCGGGCTCGGGGCCTTGCCGCATGAGATAGAGTGCAGGCGTGAGCGTCGCGGAGCAGAGAAACGAGATGACTAACAGGGTTCCCAGCGCAATTGCCAGTTCAGCGAAGAGCGCCCCCAACGCCCCCGGCAGCAGCAGCACGGGAACGAACACCAGCAGTGTGGTAACGGTCGATGTCCACGTAGTGGCTGTCATGCGCGCGGCAGCGGCGGCAACCTGCGACGGCGTGGCAGCCTCCAGCCGTACCAGGCGTTCCAATACCACGATGCCGTTGTCGATAATCATTCCCACACCAATGGTGATGCCGGTGAGGGTCATCAGATTCAGCGATACGTCCGCGATGTACAGCACGAGGAAGAGCGTGAATACGCAAACCGGAATCGAGATCACGGTTATTGCCAGCACGCGGCGCGAACGAAGCATCGTCAGCAGCACCAGCACAGCGGCCGCTCCACCGAGGGCGACCGCGATAATCAGTCCGTTGATGGCCTGACGGACAGTCTCCGACTCATCCTGTACTACTTCAAGCGTCACAGACGGCCCAACGGTCGCGGATAGCGCGTCAAGCGTCGCAGCGATGGATCGCGCCGCAAGAACGGTTCCACTGTCGGCGCTGCGGTATATCAGCAGCCCGGCTGCCGAACGAGCATCTCCGTCAAGAAAGAACGAGGTACGTTCCCGCTCCGCTACAACCACATCGGCTACATCCGCGAGGGTGCTTGCGCCGGAACCGCGGTGCAGCGGTATTGTCGCAAGTTCGGCGGGCTCACCGATCCCGGTGGTCACACGCAACGGGCGCGTGTAGCCGTCCTGCTCGATGGTCCCGACCGCCTCGTCATGCACGGAGGAT
>PWMO01000549.1 GCA_003558175.1 Spirochaetaceae bacterium | reverse complement strand
TCCGACCGTTGAGACCGAGCACATCCAGGCGGTGATTGCAAGATAACACACGCGGGAACCCTTGTTCCCGCTTTCTGTTCTTTGAAACAATAGATCGGGCAGATGTAGAAAAGCTACGCCAGCACGGGAAAACCGGCCGGAATCCCGTTCACGCCGCGAAAAATAGTGCGGGATGCCGTGATAAAATAGCGCGGGCGCTTACAGGAGTCGTCCTGTATGAAAACCGCCGACACGATTGCACAACTGCGTGCCGAGCTCAAGCAGGATATGAGCTACATCGAGCTGAACTACGCAAAGAATCGTGAAATGACTGAACGGATCCGTCTCGCTTCTGTGGGCGCATCAGAAGGTGAGTTTGAGTATGCGCACATGGCACCGGGCGCTCGTAGAGCGCATGACCCTGGAGATTGAGGGCGTTCGCCCGGCGCTTTTCGACATTGAGTTCAGCCATCGCGTTGACGAACTCATGCGTTTTCGCCACCTGTTTCGCAACCTCTATAAGACACCACTGATCCCGGAAAAGGTAACACTGGCGAATCGCGAAGCCGAAGGCATAGCAGATGACTTTCACGCCTATCATAAGCGCTTTGATGGATTCCTGAAGCAATTGAAGACCGAACTCAGCTGAACAGCCCTGATGTACGCACCGCCTCCGGCAGGGACATTCAAGAGCCTACGGGTATCGGGTCAAGATCACCGATGTATGGTATTCCGGCGGCGGAAAGAAACCCGTTGTCTCCACTGCTGGCCGAAAGGCCGTGCCGGTTATTGCGCGCCGAGGTTCCGAAGAATCTTCATCGCCGGAGGCTCTTTGACTTCGGAGTGTCGCTTGACTGGATCACGATCACAGCGCGTTGTCAACGTTTAGTTTGATCGCCTCGAGACAATGATAGCAATTTCTGACGTTGTGCCATCCGGATGAAACCTCACGAGGTACGCGCGGAGCTTGCCGACCGGACTTCGTGGTGCGGCGGGAACGCAGCCCCGCGTAGCCGCACCGCGCTGCAGACCGGGGCTTGCACTACCCGGCACCACATGCGCGGTGAACGGTCAATTCCCGTGCGTGCCCAACTGCCGCTTCTCCTCGGCCCGAAAGCTGAAGTACGCAAGCGCAAGGGTCAGTACTGCCGTGGTCGCCCCAAAGTACAGGAACGCGCTCCCCATCCCGAGCCGCTCAACCAGCACGCCAAAGAGCAGTGCGCCCGCCGCCATAAAGGTATCGATGGTGCTTTCCTGCAGGGCGAGCGTGGTGGCTTTCAGCCGGACGGAAACAAGATCTACGAGCCAGGCGACCGTCACCACGAGCCCGGCCGAAAACCCTATTCCGCCAAGCGCCGCACTGACGAAGAACAGCGGCAGTGTGAGTCCGTCGATCGAGAGCAGCAGCGCCGCCAGCGGCAACGCAAACACCGCCGGCCACGCGACGCTTCGTCTGCCCAACCGGTCTGAGAGCGCACCGGCTACCAGATTCGCTACCAGACCAACGCTGCCAAACACAATGAAGTAGGATCCCGCCGAGTACCCGATGCTCTCGGCCAGGAGCGGAAGAAAACTGAGAATCGTGCTGTAAGCCAGCGACAGCAGTGCGATACCGCTCAGAACACCGCTTACCACCGGGGTGCACAGCACCCGCTTGAAGCCGCCGCCAATATCGGTCTGCAACAGTGTCTCAAGCGGTGGAACGCGCATCAGCACGATGCCGGGGATCGCAACCGCGTGAACCGCGGCACTCGCCAGAAACCAGCCGCGAAAGCCAAACGCGCCGATGCAATACTCGGCAATTGGTGGGCCGATCAGAACCGCCGAGCTTACAACAAATCGATACGCGCCGATGTACGCCCCCCGTCTTGCCGGTGGCGCACAGTCGGCTACCAGCGAGCTCGCCGCCGAGAGAAAGGCGGCAAGCGAGATAGCGTGATACGCCCGCGCAAGCAGAAGCATCGCAATATTTCCCGCAGCGGCAAACGCAAGCGGCGCAGTCGCGGAAACCACCGTTCCGATCAGCAACGGAAGCCGGCGCCCCCGCCGGTCGGCAAGCGGCCCAAGGAAGAAGCGCAGCAGGACCCCCGAAGCAAAGAAGACGGTGTTCTGCAAGCCGCCCAGCACCGGCCCGCCGCCCAGCTCGCGCACGTAGAGCGGCAGGTATGCAACTGAGGTAAACAGCGTAATAAACAGGCAGAAGCCGGCAAAGAACAGCGCCGCGAGCGTTCCGCGGTAGCTGCGTGCATCGGTGGTCATACTGCTGTATGATACACGTCCGGTGCCGCCAGGGCAAACGTGAATCACGCCCAACCGTGCGCCGTTGCCGGGCTGCACCGCCAGCTCGTGGCCGAACCCTGAGCCTGCCCGCTTCTACCCGCTCCTTATACCCTTTACCTTCTGCGACAGAAGCGTCGGCGCGCCGGAACGACCCATCGGTGCACCCCCGACCGGGGCTCTCTGAAGTCCTGCTACTTCTTTCCGTCTTCTCGAGGTCGATATATGTGTGTAGCGCTGCCGAGGAAGACCTCCGCAGCCTCCATCAGCGTTTCCGAGAGTGTGGGATGCGGATGCACGGTCAACGCGAGATCCTCAACCAGTGCGCCCATCTCGATTGCAAGCACGCCTTCAGATATCAGATCGCCGGCTGATCGTCCGGCAATCCCAACCCCAAGCACCCGTTTGCTCGCGCGGTCCACGATGATTTTCGTCTTGCCTGAAGCAGCACCCATCGCCACGGCCCTCCCCGAAGCTGCCCAAGGAAAGGAGGCAGTCTCCACGTCGAGTTCCTGTTCGCGTGCCTGCTCTTCGGTGATACCGGCCCACGCAATCTCGGGATCAGTGTACTCGACCGACGGGATGGCTGCAGGATCGTACGCGCTTTTCATTCCCGCTATGACTTCAGCAGCGATCTTGCCTTCATGGGTTGCTTTGTGCGCCAGGAGCGGCGGCCCTGCTACATCTCCAATCGCGAAGATGTTCGGCTTTGAAGTTCTGCGGTGCACGTCCACGCTCACAAAGCCGCGATCATCCGTCTCGATTCCCGCTGCCTCGAGACTCAGCTCACCGCTGTTGGGCCGGTTGCCAACGGTCATCAGCACGTTGGCGTAGGCGGCACTCTTGCGGCTACCCTCTTCACCCTCGCTGCTCTTCATGGTTACCTGCAGACCGTCTTCGTCTTCTTCGATACTGTCCACAACCGTGCTGGTGAGGATCTCCTTGAACACGCCCCTGTTCTGTTTCTCGAATATCGCTACAAGATCCCGGTCCGCTCCGGGCATGATGCCCGGCATCATCTCAACCACCGTAACCTCGGAGCCGAGTTTAGAGAATACCGAACCGAGCTCCAGTCCGATATAGCCGCCACCGACTACCAGAAGGGTCTTGGGAATCTCTGCGAGCTCCAGCGCGGTTTTCGCATAAAGGACGCGGTCTGATTCGACGTCAACGTTGGGTAGACCGGCAGGTGACGCACCGGTGGCGATAATGGCGTGCTCGAACGTGACGGTCTCTTCACCGCCGTCGTTGAGGACCACTGCCAGCTCGCTGTCGGACGTGAAGCGAGCGCGGCCGTGGATGTGCTCGATCTTTCGCTGCTTGACCAGTTGCGAAAGACCACCGGTGAGCTTTTTGACGACGTTGTCTTTGAACGAACGCAGCCTGTCCAGATCGACCTCAGGCTCTGCGTAGGACAGTCCCCACTGTTTGGCTTCGCGCGCTTCATCCTTCACCTTAACGACGTGTAGCAGGGTCTTGCTCGGGATACAGCCCCAGTGCAGGCAGACTCCGCCCGGGTTCTCGAGAGGGTCTATCAGAATCACCTTCTGCCCCAGGTCCGCAGCGCGAAACGCCGCGGCGTAACCTCCTGGCCCGGCTCCCACAACCACCGTCTGAGCCTGCTTACTCATCGCTTTCTCCTTCCAGGTCCATATAGAGCGGCTGCTCGAGCGCCTCACAGATCCACCGCACAAACCGCGCACCATCGGCACCGTCGATCACACGATGATCGTAAGAGAGCGATAGCGGTAGCATCAGCCGCGGCTCGAACTCACTGCCGCTCCAGACCGGCCTGGTCGAGGAGCGCGCTACTCCCAGTATCGCCACCTGCGGCGGGAAGATCACCGGCGTAAAGGCCGTCCCGCCAATACCACCGAGGTTGGAGATGGTGAAGGTTCCTCCCTCCATTTCTGACGGCTTGATCTTCTTGTCGCGGGCGCGGGCGGCAAGATCACCGAGTTCGCGCGAGAGCGTCATGATCGACTTCTTGTCGACGTTCCGCACCACGGGGACCAGCAGGCCTCGTTCGGTATCGGCTGCCACCGAGATATTGATGAAATCCTTGTAAACAATCTCCCCCGCTTCGGCGTCGAGACTTGCGTTCAGTCGTGGAAAGCGTTTCAACGCGCGCGCCACCACCTTCATCAGAATTGACGTCACAGTGAGTTTGACGTCGTGCTTCTCAGCCTGCCTGGTGAACCGTCGTCGGAACTCTTCCAGGGCGGTGACATCAGCTTCGTCAAACTGAGTAACGTGCGGGATCGTCTGCCACGCCGCCTGCGTGTTTTCTCCGGTTATCCGCCGCACGTTTCCCAGTGCTTCGCGTCTCGTCTCCCCCCAGCGGGAGAAGTCGGGCAAGCTGAACCCTCTGACGGTTGATTTGCCGGGCTCCCCTGCTGCGGCGGGTCCGGCGGCGCCGGTGGAATCTCTCGCAGCGCGTTTCACGTCGTCGGCGGTAACCCGGTTTCCCGGACCGCTCCCCGTTACGCCGGCAATATCCACGCCAATCTCGCGCGCCAGCTTGCGTGTAGATGGTGATGCGGGGACCTTCCCGCCGGCGGTTGGGGGACTCTGTTCGTCACCGGTTTCGCGGCTCTCCGGCTTGCGCTTCTCCGGCCCGGCTTCCTTCGCCTTGCGGCTCTCCGACCCGGTTTTCTGTTCCGCTCCCTTTTCGGATTCCGGCTCTTCCGTCGCTTCCGGCTCAGGCTGCTCTTCGGCCGGCTCATCTGCGTCGGAACCTTCGGTCTCGATCTTCATGATCACCGCCCCGACCTTGACCTCGTCGCCCTCGGCCACGAGAACCTCCGTCACCGTGCCGGCAACCGTCGATGGGACTTCGGCTGTTGCCTTGTCGGTTTCAATCTCAATCAGACCCTGATCCACACGGACGGCATCTCCCTCGGCCACAAGAATTGACGCTACACTGCCCGAGTCAACGTTCTCGGAAATCTCCGGTAGAGTTACTTCCCTTTGCATGAATTGTGCTCCTTACAGGTCCAGGGGATTGGGTTTGTCGCCGTCTATTTCGAGCTTCTTCACCGCTTCGACCACCTGTGTCTTTTCGATCGCATCTTCCTGATACAGCGTGTGTAGAGCAGCCAGAGTGATATGTCTTGCGTCAACCTCAAAATAGTCGCGAAGCGCGCCACGGTTATCGGAGCGCCCGTATCCGTCGGTGCCCAGAACGGTAGCAGGCAGCGGAATCCAGGGAGTTACGGAGAGCGGAAGCGCCTTCAGGTAGTCGGTGGCCGCCACCACCACCCCCTGCTCGTCCTTCATGCATCTGGTTACGTAGGCGGTTTTTGGCTTCCGACTCGGGTTCAGACGGTTCCACCGTTCAGTCTCGATGGCGTCCTGATAGAGCTGCTTATATCCCGGTGCACTCCAGACGTCGGTGGCGATACCAAACTCCTGATCGAGCATTTCGGCCGCCTTCAGCGCCTCATTGAGAATGGCGCCGCTGCCCCAGAGATGAACCTGCGCCTTCTTCTTTCCGGTCTTGAACCGGTAGAGTCCCTTGAGTATCCCCTGCTCTACACCCTCAGGCATTGGTGGCTGCTTGTAGGTGTCGTTCATGACGGTGATGTAATAGATCAGGTCTTCCTGCTCTACGAACATGCGGCGGAACC
>PWMO01000304.1 GCA_003558175.1 Spirochaetaceae bacterium | reverse complement strand
TGGCGGCGGGCTGGCGCTGCTGCCAGAGCTGCCACGCCGCGGGCGTGAGCGTGTCGCTGTCTGCACCGCGCAGCGCCAGAGTTGGCGTAGTGATGGTGGGGAGGATGTCCCACACTTCGCGCGGCGGGAGCGAATAGACGCGCGCTTCCCATTCGCGCGGGTAGGCGAGCACGTAACCGTCGTCCAGCGGACGGAGCGCGGAGTCAACGTAGTCCTGCAGCACATCATCAGGCAAGCGCGCGAAGACTGCTTTGGTGCGGTAGTGGTCAAACGCTTCACTCCGGTCGGCAAAGCGGTTGCGGCGCATCAACGTGCGTCTGATCAGCGGCAGGCGCGCCGACCGCTTTGGGTCGGAGTAGAGCGCTTCCAGCAGCTTGGGTTCAAAGAAGACCGGATCGATCAAGACCAGCGCGTCAAACAGTTCGGGCGCTCTGGCGGCCGCCAGGAGCGAGCTCACCGCGCCGAGCGAGTGACCAACACCGATCAGCGGCGCCTCGTTGCGGTGCTTCAGGAAACCCAGCAGATCACCGGCGATCAGGTCCCAGTGGTGCAGCTCTTCGGGCGAACTGCCGCGCCACAAAGGGCGGTGGCGGATGGCGATCACGCGGAACTGTTGCCGCAGCGACGAAAGCAGACCGCGGTAGCAGCCGGGCGGATACCCGTTGGCGTGCGCAAAGTGCAGCAACGGTCCTTTGCCGCCAAAGTCATCAAAGGGGATGCCGTCTGCCGACACTTGCCGGGTGTACGCGCAGGGTTCGTTGTGCGCGTCGCCGTGCGTCTCTTCGCTGCTCATTCATCCTCCGCCGCGCGGTCGTGCTCTGGTGCTGTCGGTCGGGCAACGGCCCGCTGCCAATTGTTGCCTTTTTTCGTTCACTACGCTACACTCCAGCAGGATACCACAAAAAGGACCGGCCATGATCGTCAAGCCAATGATTCGCAACAACATCTGTATGAACGCGCATCCGAAGGGATGTGAGCTGAACGTGAAGGAACAGATCGATTACGTTCATCAGCAGGGCGTCATTCCCGGCCCCAAGCGCGTGCTGGTAATCGGCGGCTCGGCCGGTTACGGGCTCGCTTCACGCATCGTGGCCGCTTTCGGCTGCGGCGCGGGCACAATCTGCGTCGCCTTTGAGCGCGAACCAACCGCCAAGCGCCCCGGTTCGGCCGGCTGGTACGCCGCCACCGCATTTGACGCGGAAGCTCGCGCGGCCGGCCTGGTGGCTGAGTCCCTGTTTGCCGACGCCTTCGCGCATGAGACCAAGAAACAGACCGCAGCAAAGATCCGCGAGCTGTTCGGCACGGTAGACCTCGTGATCTACAGCCTTGCCTCCGGGGTCCGCGTAGACCCCGATACCGGAGAGCAGTACCGCTCGGTGCTCAAGCCGTTGGGGCAGACCTACCGCAACAGAACGGTTGATCCCATGACCGGCGAGTTGTCGGACGCCGAGATCACCCCGGCAACCGAAGAAGAAGCCGCTGCCACGGTAAAGGTTATGGGCGGTGAGGACTGGGAACTCTGGATCAACGCGCTCGAGACCGAAGGCGTGCTCGCCGAGGGCGCCATGACGGTTGCCTATTCCTACATTGGCCCGGAACTTACCCGGCCGGTATACCGTGAAGGCACCATCGGCCGCGCCAAGGACCATCTGGAGGCAACCGCACGCACGCTCGACGGCCGGATGAAGCAGCACGGCGGACGCGCCTTTGTCTCGGTAAACAAAGCGCTGGTGACCCGCGCCAGCGCGGTGATTCCGGTTGTGCCGCTCTACCTGGGTATTCTCTACCGCATCATGAAAGAGGAGGGGCTGCATGAAGGCTGCATTGAGCAGATGTACCGGCTGTTTGCCGAGCGGCTCTACACCGGAAAAGATCCCGAAGTGGACGATCAGGGCCGCATCCGCCTCGATGACTGGGAGATGCGCGAAGACGTCCAGGCGGAAGTGGACCGCATCTGGCCCACGGTGACGCCCGATAACCTTGATCAGGTCGCCGATCTTGACGGGTACCGCAGCGACTTCCTGCAGCTGCACGGGTTCGGGTATCCGCAGATCGACTACGAAGAAGACGTGTAGCGTCACGGAAGGGTTACGCCGCGGAAATGCAATGTCACGCCGCACCGCCGGCTTTCCTCTTTGACGGCGGTGTGGTAATGTCCTCTCTGAAATGAATATGGAAGCATTTGTACTCGGATCCGGCGGTATGATGCCGCTCCCCGGCCGACATCTTACCTCGGTATTACTGCGTCGTGAAGGCAACCTCTTTCTGTTTGACTGTGGTGAGGGCACACAGGTCTCGCTGCGTGCTCTCAACCTGAAGTGGAAGAAGATCGACGCCATATTTATCAGCCACACGCACGCCGACCATATCACGGGGCTTCCCGGTATGCTGATGCTCTCCTCGCAAGTGGACCGCAGTGAGCCGCTCTACATCATCGGCCCGCCGCGGGTGCGTGAGTTTGTAGAGGCAAGTCGCCGCGTGCTCGAGATGTACATCAACTTCGAGATCATCGTCCAGGAGATCGAGAATCCCAGTGTGCCACGCGTCGTCTACACCGGTGACGGTTTCACGGTGCGCACGGTGCCGCTGAAGCACACCCGCGTCTGCGTTGGCTACATACTGGAAGAGCAACCTCGGCCCGGAATCTTCTTCCCGGAGAAGGCCGTTGAGCTGGGCGTTCCGCGGGGGCCGCTCTGGTCACAACTGCAACGCGGCGAGAGCGTCGAGCTGGCCGATGGGCGAGTGGTGGAGCCGCGCGACGTCATGGGAGACGCCCGACGCGGCCGCAAGTTCTCCTACATCACCGACACTCTTCCCATCGCGGGACTTGCCGCAGAGGTAGAAAACTCCGATCTTCTGATATGCGAGGGAATGTTTGAGCGGAGCCTGCGTGAGGCGGCGTATGAGAAGAAGCACATGACCGCTGAAGACGCCGGGAAGCTTGCCAGCGAGGCGGGCGGCGTGCGTAAGATGGGGCTGATTCATTACAGCCCGCGCTACACCAACCGCGATCTCAAGCTGCTCGAACGGGAGGCCAGGCAGCTGTTTCCGGAATCATTTCTCACCAAGGACCGACAGACAATACCGATTCCCTACGTGGACTGATACCGCGCGTATGATCGAGTTGACGAACGTTCACAAGAGCTACGGAGCCGTGCAGGCGGTTCGCGGCGTTTCGTTCGCGATCGGTGCCGGGGAGATCGTCGGTCTGCTGGGCCCGAACGGGGCGGGCAAGACCACCATACTCAAACTGCTGACCGGCTTCCACTTCCCGTCCTCCGGTCTGGTGCAGATTGCGGGCCACGACGTGAGTGAACATCCCCTGGCAATCAAGCGCCGCATCGGCTACCTGCCGGAGAACGCTCCGTTGTATCAGGACTTCACCGTCCAGGAGTACCTGCAGTTTGCCGCTCGCGCCCGGCAGATGCCGCGTGAGGAGCAAGAAAAGCGAATAACGGCCGCGGTGGCGGCCTGTGGTCTTGACGAGGTACTGCACCGACCGGTTGCCGCACTGTCGAAGGGATTTCGCCAGCGCACCGGACTGGCACAGGCTATTCTGCACGATCCGGATATTCTCATTCTCGATGAGCCCACTTCGGGCCTTGATCCCAACCAGATTCTTGAGATACGGCGCCTCATTCGCAATCTGGGTGAACGCAAGACGGTTCTGCTGTCCACCCACATCATGCAGGAGGTGGAAGCGCTCTGCGGCCGGGTACTCATTCTGAACAGAGGCCGCATCGCCGCCACCGGCACCGCGAGCCAGATTGCGGCCGAACTCGCCGGCGCGCAGCGGTTCGCTATCAGCGTGATTGTCCCCGAGGCCGCCGCTGAGTCGGTGTTCGATTCCGTGCCGGGGATCGCCGGCGCGCAGAACGTCACGGTCCAGGATGTGGCCGCCGGTCCGGCGCCTGAGCGGACAGGCGCCGTCGCCGCTGAGGCCGCCGGCGCCGCTGCAGCTCCTCAGACCGTCCCCGCCGAGCGGCGCCTGGTGCGCGTCTCCGGCGAAGTTGCGTTGCAGCGTTCTGCCGCAGCGCGCGATATTGACACAGAAAGCGGCGCGCTGCTGTTCGACTGGGCGGTAGCGCGCGGTTACAAGCTCGTCGAGCTGCGCCCGGTGCGGCACAGTCTTGAAGACCTTTTTGCAGAGCTGACACGGAGCTGAGATGATGGGTTCGATGCTGGTGGTGGCACGCAAGGAGCTGCATTCGTTGTTCAACTCGGCGGTGGCGTACATCGTCATCACGCTGTTTCTGGGACTCACCTCTGTCTGGTTTTTCTCCGTGCACCAGTTTCTGGCGCGCGATGTGGCCTCGCTGCGCGGCTACTTCGGCCTGGTGCCGCTGCTGTTTGTGGTCCTGCTGCCGGCGCTGACCATGCGTGCGTGGGCTGAGGAGACCAGCAGCGGCACGCTGGAGCTGCTGTTGACGCTGCCGTTCAGCGAGACGCAGCTGGTTGCGGGTAAGTTTCTGGGAACGCTCTCACTGGTGGCGGTCATGCTGCTGCTGACCATTCCCGTACCGCTGACGGTATTGCCGCTGGGGTTCTTTGAGATCGGCGAGATCGCCGGACAGTATGCCGGCACCCTGCTGCTGGCAACCGCCGGGCTCGCGGTGGGACAGTTTGTCTCCGCCTGCAGCCGCAACCAGATCTCCGCCTTTCTGTTGAGTGCGCTGGCGCTGCTGCTGTTCTCTTCGATTCACGTGGTCAACGCGGTGCTGCTGCTGCCGCGGGGGATTGCCGGTTTGCTGAATCACCTTTCGTTCTCGTACCACTACCAGAGTTTTGAACGCGGGCTGATCGATACCCGCGGCGTTGCCTACTATCTGCTGGTTACGGCGCTCTTTCTGTATCTCAACACGAAGGTGCTCGTGTTGCGGAAGTGGAGGTAGCCGATGGGACGCAGACGACAGGAGCTGATCACCCTCGGGCTGACCCTGCTGGTACTGCTGCTTGCGGGGTTGAACTCCGCCTTCTACTTCACACGCATCGATCTGACCTCCGACCGGGTGTTCTCGCTCTCCGAGGTGTCACGGGAGATGGCGCGCGAGATACCGGAACCGCTGCGCGTAACGTATTATCTCTCAGACAGGTTGCGCAGCCGCGCCGTGGAAACCGAACAGATCGTTGACCTGCTGCGTGAGTATGAAGCGCACTCCCTCGGGCGCATTGAAGTGCGGGTTGTTGACCCTGCGGCGGCCGGGCTTGGCGCCGAGGCCGAGAGTCTCGGCGTGATGCCGCAACAGATTCAGGTTGTGGAGCACGACCAGCAGAGTCTGGCGACCGTGTACACCGGGGTTGTGATCTCCTACCTGGACCGGCATCGCAGCTTGCCGGTGGTGTTTGACCCGCGCACGTTTGAGTACGAGTTCACCTCGACCATGCGCAACCTGGTGCGAGACTACACGCCTCGCGTCGAGGTTCTGCTCGGTCGTCGTGAGGAATCGCTGCAGCGCGAGTACCAGCTGCTGCTGTCGGGGCTTTCGCGGCACTTCACCGTTGAGTCGGCAGCACCGGGCGCGCCGATCTCACCGTCGGTTGACGCGCTGTTCGTGATCGGTGGGCGCGACCTGGACGAGGGACACATCGACGCGGTGGAAAACTACCTGGCCGGGGGAGGGCGCGTGCTGTTTGCCCTCGACGGGGTTTCGGTGGACCTGGAAACCCAGAGTCTCGATGCGGCTGCGGTTGGTGATCTTCCCGTGCATCGCTTGCTGGAACAGTACGGTGTGCGGATTGGTCGTGAGCTGGTGCTCGACGAGTACCATCGGCGGATACCGGTCGCAAGGCCGGCCGGCGGAATGACGGTGCAGTCGATGGAGCCCTATCCGCCGTGGGTCACGGTGATCAGCTACAATGACAGTCACCCGGTTACTGCGCGGTTCACGGGCCTCGATCTCTACTGGCCGAGCCCACTC
>PWMO01000493.1 GCA_003558175.1 Spirochaetaceae bacterium | reverse complement strand
GGTTCACACGCGGAGCAACGCAACTGCACGGAGCAGGCACGGCGGTCCGGCAGCACCGTAGTTCGGTAGCGGTGGGTAGTACCGTGGTTCGGTAGAACCGGGTAGTACGGCAGCCGCGGCGGGAGATTGGCGGGAGTTTCCGCTGCGTTCCTGTATTGAATGATGTACAATGGGCGTAAGACAACGGGCGTAACGCAAACGCACCGGACCGCTCAGTAAGAGCGAGGAGGAACGTAGCATGATCGTCGGGTGGATCGCCAGGATCGTCGCAGGCTTATACAGCAATCGCAGACCGGGCGAGGTCGCGGCGGCCATCGCCACCGCCGTGCTCCTGACACTGATACCCGGCTCCAATCTTCTCTGGTTTGGCCTGCTGGCCCTGATGTTTTTTCTGCGCATCAACCATGCGGTTGCCCTGGTCTTCATCGCGATTCTGGCCCCCGTTTCCAGCGTTGCCGATCCGTTGCTGCACCGCATCGGGCACGCCGTCCTGACCGCTCCCGGACTTCACGGCTTTTTCACTTCGCTCTACAACCTCCCGCCGGCACCGTTTACCCGGTTCAACAATACGCTGGTCATGGGTGGGCTGATAGCAGGCCTGGCCCTGTGGGTACCGCTCTTTCTGATCGGCCGCATCGCGGTAATGGCGGTACGTACGCACGTCGTTCCGGCGCTGGCCGCAAGCCGTCCGGTGAAGGCGGTCACCAAATTCCCGCTGGTGTCACGGCTCATCGGCGCCACGCGCCACTGGATGGGCGTGTATCAGGCATTGCGATAGAACGCGGGGGACCCGATGAGCGAGAATAACTCGAGCCAACAAAACGAGACCACAGGTAAGAGACCCAACCCACTACTGCGCAAATCGTACACCGAGAGGCAGTTCGAAAAACGCATCGTCGGCGGGCTCTATCTGCCGCAGGACCGGGAGTTCCTCAGACGGTGTTTTGCGGTCGACGAACACGGCGCGTACCGGTTGCGATCAGATCTCGAGGCAGCGTCGCTCAAGCGCGCGAACGCGCTCGCCAAACAGATACGCAAGAACAGGGGATCGTTGAAGACCGGACGCGTCATTACCCTGCTGCTGCTGGTAGCTGCGATCATCCTGTTCAACCTCCTTTTCAAGAACTCATTGCTTACCCGCGTCGGCGAAAATGCGCTCGAGTCGGTGTTTGAGGCACGCGCCGAGATCCATGGACTTGATCTGCGGCTGCTGGACGGCACGCTTCGGCTCGAATCGGTGTCTGTAGCCGATCGTGACCGACCTCTGCGCAACCTGTTCGAAATCGGACCCTCGGTCATCGACATCAACCTGTTCGAGCTGCTGAAGGGAAACTTCGTGGCTCACACACTCAGCGTACGAAACATTCGCTGGAATACCGAACGCGCGGAGTCCGGTGCGCTGCCGGGAGTTGCCCCGCAACGGACTGAACAACCAGCGGAGGAGACAATCGGCCTCGCCGGATTCGCGCTCATGAGCCTCCAACCCGAAGACGCTGAGGCGTTTCTGATGCAGCACTACGAGCAGCTTTCGGTTCCCCAACTGACGTCCGACGCGCGGCAGCAGTTGGAGACCGCCGCTGAGAACCTCAGCACGCGCTTTGACACTACCGCCACCCGGCTCGACGATCTGAGCGGTACGGTGCGACGGCTTGAAACTTTCCGCCCGCGAGAGATCGACGATCTTGAAACTGCGCTGACTACCCTGCGCGAGGTCCAGCAGCTCTCCCGAGAGGTGACCGCTACCATAGACGCAGCTGAAGCCGATCTGACCGCGGTGCGCGATGACGCTGCCGCGGCCGTTGCGCTCGGGGACGCATTTGCCACAGCACTCTCCGCCGACATGAGCTACCTCGCCGACCGCATCACCGATGTGACTGATGATCCCACCGGATTTGTTATGAACATTGTGGAGGCTCTGCTGCAGGAACGCTTCGGCGACCTTTTCCACTATCTGGATCGTGCCCGGGAGCTACAGGCGCTGCTCGACAGCGGTGACCCGAGCGAACGCCGCGCCCCGTATCGTCCGGGTGGCATCGATGTTTCGTATCCGGGTGTTTCCTGGCCTCGCTTCTATCTCGGACTGACGCAAGTCTCGTTTGGCAGCGAAGAATCCGGGAGCTTTCACGAAGGGCTCCTCCGGAGCGTCTCGAGTGCACCGCAGCTTACCGGGCGCCCGACTGAACTGCACGTCCAGACGGTAGCCGGAACGCGTCGACACGCGGTTGATGCGAGCCTCGCGCTGCATCGGCGCGGAGGCCCACTGATGCGGCTCGAGTACGGCGCTGCCGGTCTGCCGGTTGCCACCCGGGCGGACTGGGGGCAGGTACGACTGCGAGAGCTCGCGGGCCCCGCCGATGTGCAAACCTCGATGCTGCTCGAGCGCGACTGGACGGTGCGCGGTGCGGCCGAAATCACCATTCGCGATCCCAGTCTCGTGCTGGAAACCGGTGTTGCCGCGCTTGACCGTATTCTGGCTGAAGCGGCCGCCGACGCCGAGGACATCGGCGCAACATTCGAATATACTGCGCGCGACAACCGCATTTCCTCGCTGCGCGGCAGCACCACCCTGGACCGACACATTGCCGCCGGAGTCCGGAGTTACATGGACCAGCAGCGCGCAGCGTTCGAGGCAGAGCTGCGCCGTGAACTGAACACAGTGGCGGCACGCGGTCGCGAGACTCTCGAGCCGCTTGAGACCCGTCTGACCGATCTTGCCGACGCGGCCCGTGCGGAACTGACACGAGCCGAAGGGTATCGTCGTGAGGCGGAGGCTTCGCTTGCGGCGATCGAAAGCCGTGTGGCGGAACTGCGTGCCGCAGCAGAGCGGCGTGCACGAGAAGAGATTGAGCGCGAGGTAGAGTCGCTGATCGACCGTGTACCGGTGCCCGGAATAGACACCGAGCGCCTGCCGCGCTTCCGCTGAGCGGAGACCGCCCGGTCGGAAACAGAAGACGAGGGCTTCACATGTCGTATGCCAAACTGACCCTGTCCGGACCATACCGCGACACTGCACCGTCGGACCAATCGCTGCGCAGCCGCATGGCCGACCGGAGGGCGTTTCACTTCAGCTCCTTCCTTGCCCGCATAGAAAGCCTGCTGCAGCGAAAGTCGGTGCGCCATGTGATCATCGATATGCACGCCGATTTCCTCCCCGAGTTCTCGGCCGCTGCCGAACAGATACGGCGCGAGCTGCAGCGTTTACGGGAACGCGGAAAAGAGCTGCACTTCTGTGCCACGCAGTATCGCGAGTCCGCCCTCTATCTCGGTTCGGCCTGCGACCATCGCCATATCGCGCCGCTCGGCACGCTCGCGCTCGACGGAGTCGGCCACTCCTTTGTGTTTCTGCGGCGGATGCTCGAACGCAGAGGCGTCCGCGCCGAAGTGTTTCGCCGTGGCAGATTCAAATCCGCCGCCGATCCCTTCCGCACCGACACGCTCGACCCGGATAACCAGCGGCAGTACCAGGAGTACTTTGACGTGAAGCAGCGCGAGGTGGTCCGCGTCTTGACAGAAGAGTATCGCGCTTCTTCAGCGGCAATCGAAGAGCTGTTGCACGGCCGGGTAGTCCACGATGAAGAGGCGGTTGCCGAGGGCTGGGTGCACGATGTGGCAACAGTGCGTGACGTGACCGACCGGCTCAAGTCGAGCAAACAGAAAGCGGCGCGGGTGAAGAGCGCAGCGGCAGGCTACGCCAAGGGCAAGCAGGTGGCGGTGTTGTTTGTTGAAGGGCCAATAGTAGATGGAGAGTCACGCCGCCACCCGCTGTTCGGCAACGCCACCGGCGCCGCCACAATTCTGCAACAGATCAACGCCATCAGCAAGAACAAGCGCTGCAAAGCGGTTGTCGTGCGCATCAACTCGCCGGGAGGCTCGGCTACGGCATCTGAACTGATCCGCTACGAACTGCATAATCTCGGGCAGCAGAAACCGATCGTGTCGTCAATGTCCACGGTCGCCGCCTCTGGTGGCTACTGGATCGCGACCGCCGGCACCCCGGTGCTGGCCGAAAAGACCACCCTTACCGGCTCTATCGGCGTGGTGTCGCTGGTATTGACGGCATCCCGGCTCTGGCACCGACTCGGAATCACCCACAAAACGGTCAAGACTACGCCGTACCAGGACATGGGCTCGCTGTTCCGCTCCATGACCACGGAAGAACGAGCCCTGATGGAGCGCGAGATCGAACGCATCTACGCGCGTTTCTTGCAGCTGGTGGCGACATCGCGCCGGCTCGAGGTCGAGCATGTGCATCAGCTGTCTGAAGGGCGGGTCTGGGACGGTGCCGAGGCGCTGAACCAGAAACTGATTGACGAGGTCGGCGGGCTGCCGCAGGCAATTGACCGTGCGGCGGCTCTCGCCGGAGTAAAGAAGCCCGCGGTGCGCTTCTATCCGCGTGTCAAACCCTCCCTGCTCGAGCGATTGATTGACGGTCGTTCGTTGGGATCAACCGCGGCTGCCGGTGGCGCGGGACCGGAAATCGCCCAAACGGGACTGTCGAACGCTTCTTTCCAGCCAACGCCGCTCACGCTACGACAACTGACGGAGTTACGATCCCTCTGGCGCACGCCGCTTGTGATCCTTCCCGAGGCGTTTCATCTGTTCGACGCGTTGCATCCGTTCGAGGCGCTTCACTCAACGGTGCAATCGCTGGAATCGCCGATGTAGACCGGGAGGTCGAACACCGTATAGCGCGTGATGTAGTCGATGTTGGGATTGGGAAGCTCTCCCAGCAGCGCATGGTAGCTCTGCAGAAGCTTGTAGTTCTGCATTGAGAGTACAATCCGTTGCGGCATGCGGCCGCTCGCTCGCACCGCCTGGCGCTCGCGCCACAGTCGCACCAGGAGCCGTTGCGCATCCGCAGCCGGCGCGGCAGAGTTGTCACCGCCCGCATCAGATTGCTGCTCTTCTTTGCTCATCGCCCGTTCTGCTCCCACGTGTTACCAGTCCCGCGTGTCCCGCCGCTCGCAACGCCGCGATTGACAGCAGATTACCATTTGCATATGGTAGGGCGCAATGTCGCGCGCGTTACGGGTAGACAACATCGAATGGGAATTCTGGCAGCCCACCGACCACGCCGTTCTCTGCTTTCTGCGCAACGGTTCGCGGCTGCTTCTGATTCACAAGAAACGTGGCCTCGGCCGGGGCAAAATTAACGGCCCCGGTGGGCGCATTGAAGCGGGTGAGACGGCCATTGAAGCGGCCGTTCGTGAAACCCGGGAAGAAGTGGGCCTCGAGCCTCTTGATCCCAGTGAACGCGCAGAGCTCAGCTTTGTCTTTGCCGACGGGTACGGCATGCATGTTCGAGTCTTTTTCGCCGCTCGCTGGCGCGGCACTCTCACCGAGACCGACGAGGCGCTTCCCTTCTGGTGTGACCTGCAAAGCATCCCCTACGATCAGATGTGGGCCGACGACCGCCTCTGGCTGCCGCACGCGCTTGAGGGCCGCTTTGTCCGCGGTGTATTCACCTTCGACGGCGACCGCATGATCGATCATCGAGTCACGCTCTCCGCTCCGTGAGTCACAGTCGAACAGCCCGCTACTCTCCATGTGCCGAGCTGCCGTAAAACGCCCAGCGTTCCGCTCCGCGTGCATTCTTCACCTGGTACATCGCTTCATCTGCGCACCCGAGAAGCTCGTCAAAAGATTCTCCGTCCGAGGGGAAGACGCTCACGCCGGCACTGGCGGACAACGTAATCCGCTGCCCCTCGATCACAATCGGTTGTGCAATCGTTGACATCACCTTCTGAACCACGACCTCTGTCTGACCGACATGCTCGATGTCCCGAATCACCACAACAAACTCGTCACCACCGACGCGGGCCACCACGTCGGACGCGCGCATTGATGAGTTAAGCCGCGCCGCGATCACGCGCAGCACCGCGTCACCCACGGCGTGTCCATAATTATCGTTCACAGGTTTGAACCCATCGAGATCCATAAAAAG
>PWMO01000004.1 GCA_003558175.1 Spirochaetaceae bacterium | reverse complement strand
GTTGCGTGCGGCGCCGAGCGTAATCAGAACGGAAAGCGAAACCCCAGCGGTGGTCGCCGTTAGAGTCATTGTGAGACTCTCAAGCACGCCTCTCAGGATCCACCGACCGCGTGAAGCAAAGTCCGGACGGAAGAACGCGAGCAGAATCTGATAGCCGCGCTCCAAACCGACTATGATTCGTTCGATATTTATGTCAAAAGTGCGCACCGCAACCAGCACGTAGGCTAGAACGGCGATGTTGATGCCCCACCGCAACCACGGTGAACGGACGAACGGGGGCTTGGTCCAATGCGTTCTGATCGCAGCTTCAGTAGTTGAACTCATTCTTGCACCTCAGCCACCAGTCCGCATACCAGGTTCGCCTACGGCCTGCCGCGAGTCTTCATCGTCCCCCACACTCTCAACAGTCTTCGCAGCACTTTCGGCTTCCCAGTCCTCTTCGCCGTAGATGGTTGTAAGGACGTCACTGTTAATCCCGGAGGAAGGACCATCGTAGACCACTTTCCCGTCCCGAAGCCCCACCATTCGCTGAGTGAACCGTTTCGCAAGGTTTACATCGTGAATGTTGATGATAGCGGCAACGCCGTGTTCGGTAACGAGCTCTACGATGAGCCGCATTATCTGACGTGAAGTCTTGGGATCCAGGCTTGCCGTTGGCTCATCTATAAGAAGCAGTTTGGGCTGCTGGACCAGCGCTCGTGCAATACCGACCCGTTGCCGTTGCCCGCCGGACAACTGATCCGCCCGTGTGTCCAGGTAGTCAGACAGTCCAACCCGATGCAGCAGTCGCAATGCATTCTGCACCACGTCGGCAGGGAAGCGTCTCCGAAAACTACGCCAGAAACCGACATACCCGAGGCGCCCGGAGAGTACGTTCTCCATAACGCTCAGCCTCTCTACTAGAGCAAACTCCTGGAAGATCATGCCGATTTCTCTCCTGGCCAGCCGCAGCTGTGACCGGCTGAGTGAACATAGATCCCTCCCATTGAGGAGAAGCTCCCCGGATGTTGGTTCCACAAGTCGATTGACGCATCTGATGAGCGTACTCTTTCCCGCGCCGGATGGCCCAATTAGCGAAAGCATCTCGCTATGCGCGATGTTGAGATCGACACCACGCAGCGCTTCAGGACCCGAGGGGTACTTCTTAACAAGCCCCTTGATTTCTAGCATAAAGTTCTCCCTTTGTTCGGGCTCTCGTCTGTCGCTAGCCCGCGCGCAGCTCTCAACGCCGAAGCAACGTCATGTGCAAACCAGACCCCGAACACCCCGTTAGTGCTCGAATGGGTTTTGTTTAAGTGTCCTTACGCCGCACCTCAAGGAGAACCGCAAAAGATTCCAAGGTGCGGAATAATTTTCAATCGTCGATGGTAGCACCCAAAGTAGCCGCTGTCAAGGAAGAAATGAGCCACCTTAGGTTCCTGGTAGCCCCTCGGCCTCTGAAATGGCTGAACGCAGGCGTTCGAAGTGTTCCGGTCGGCACACGAGGATCGGCTCGTGGGTGCGATGGGTCACTGGATCATAGTCTTCAGGGCGGTAGTGCGTCATCCGGCTTCCGCTCACCGTTCCTCGCAGTTCGAATCCCAGATGGTGGAGTATCGGCCAGCTTCCGGCGAAGTCCCAGATATGATCGGTAAAGACCGTGCCGATGCCGCGTCCGATCGCGGGCCAGCAGGAGTTGAGCGTAACGCAGGCGGTCAGCATCATCGTGCAGACTGAGTAGCTGAAGCGATAGCGCCGAGCGAAGCTGTTGGCATACAGCACTACCGAGTTCTTGTTGAGCTCTCTGGAGACGGGCTCGAGTCGCCCCCCTCCCATCACACCCCAATTGCGTCACGAATGCGCTCGGCGTAGGCGGAGTCGAGCACCACGGTCTCGGTGTCGCGCGCTCCGGGCGGTGCGTCATGTCGGTAGCGCAGCAGGAGTGAAGCGCCCAGCGTGCGGCGCTGGACCTCGAGCGCAACGATGCGATCTTTGGGAATCGCCAGCTTGCCGAGTGGGTAGTCGAGTTCAATGCGGTCGGAGTGGATTCGCAGCGTTATCATGAGACCGGTGAAGAGTCGGCCTCCGATGGTTCCGCCGCAGCGGAACGTGACCGGCGCCGGTACCGCTGGACGGCCCGGCAGCGCATCGGAAAACCTGGCGCCCGACACCTTGCGGCCAAAGGCGAGCAGGGCGTAGAGCAGGACGATCAGCAGCAGAACCGCAGCCGCGGCGCCCATCAGCTATCCTCAGGCAGGTCCCGCTGCACGCCTTCCAGAATCGCCCGCACCGCTTCTGCGTCTTCACAATCGAGACACTGCCCGGCGACGGACACACAGTCAGACTGCGAAAGGGTGCGCAACCGGTGCTTGGCGGCCGGTACGGCCGCCGGAGCCATGCTGAATTCGTCCAGCTTGAGCCCCAGCAGCAGCGGCAACGCCAGCTGGTTGCCGGCCATCTCACCGCACATGCCGACCCACTTCCCGTGCGCGTGACCGGCTTCTATGGTCATGTGGATCAGGCGCAGGATGGCAGGATCGAACGGGCTGGCGATGTGCGCCACCTGTTCGTTGGTGCGGTCGGCGGCCAGCGTGTACTGACAGAGATCGTTGGTCCCGATGCTGAAGAAATCAACGTACGGTGCGAGCTTGTCGGCCATCACGGCGGCCGACGGAATCTCAATCATGATTCCGACTTTGGTTTCCGGGTTGTACGGCTCGCTGTTTGCACGCAGCGTCTCCCTGGCCGCCTCGACCTGCTCGAGGGCACGCTTCAGCTCCGGAACCGTCGAGACAAACGGCAGCATGATGAGGATGTTGCGCTCGAACCCCGCGCGCAGCAGCGCCCGCAGCTGCGTCTGGAACAGCTCCGTTCGTTCCAGGCAGAGCCGGATCGCACGATGGCCCAGAAACGGGTTCTGCTCGTGAGGCAGCTTCACTGACGGCAGCTGCTTGTCGCCGCCGACATCGAGCGTGCGGACGATGACCGGCTTGTCGCCGTAGAGATCAGCGACCCTGCGGTAGATCTCGTACTGCTCGCTCTCGCTCGGCAGCTGCCGGCGCTCCAGAAACAGAAACTCGGTGCGCAGCAGACCGATACCCTCGGCGCCCAGTTCTACCGCGCGCTCGGCCTCGACAACCGAACCGACGTTGGCCACAACCTCCAGCGCCCGGCCGTCCGTTGTGACCGCCGGTTCATGCGCCTCGCCGATCAGCGCATCCCGCTCAAGGCTGTACTGCTGCATGCGTACCTCGTATTGCCCCCGCATCTGCTGCGTCGGCGCTACCAGTACCAGCCCCTCTCCGCCGTCGATAACGATCTCTTCTCCGTCCGTTATCTCCGCCGCTCCTACGCCCACCACCGCCGGAACACCCAGGCTGCGGGCGAGGATCGCAGTGTGCGACGTAGCACTGCCGGTTTCAGTGCAGAGTCCGAGGATCTTCGCCGGATCGAAGGATATGGTGTCGGACGGAGTCAGGTCGTGCGCGTAGACAATCACCGGCCGATCCAGATGCGCCATATCGATGTCCGCCACGTTTGCCAGTGTCCGCAGCAGCCTGCCGCCGATGTCCCGTATATCGGCGGCGCGCTGACTGAAGTAGTCGTCCTCGACTTCGGAGAACTCCTGCGCCAGGTTCCGCGTCACATCTTCCACGGCCGCTTCGGCGTTGACCCGCTCGGTCTCGATCCGGGTCCTGATAACGCCGCCATATTCGTCATCGGTGAGAAGCATCCGCTGCACTTCGAGAATCTCGAAGTCTTCAGCGCTGTACCCGCCTTTGGTCTCCTGTTCGATCTGGATGAGGCGTTCCGTCACAGCCGTTACGGCGTCATCAAACCGCTGCAGCTCGAGCGCCGGGTCCGGCACCTGACGCCGCTCGACAGGGGGAACCTCTACGCTGTAGACAAATACCGGTCCGATTGCGATACCGTCACTTGCCGGAACCCCTGTCAGCTGTCTCACGGCTGCTCCTCCAGTGCTTCTTCTATGAACGTTCGCAGCGCTTCGGCCGCCTGTTGCTCGTCTTCGCCCTCGATCTCGAGCTTTATCTGATGTTCGCACGCAACGGCAATCTTCACCACGCCGACAAGGCTCTTGGCATCGACCGTCTTGCTGTTGCGCGTCAGGTTGGTGATTGAGATCTGAGAGTTATAGCTCTTTGCAGTCTTCACGAACTTGGCCGCCGGTCGGGCGTGCAGCCCGACCTTATGACGCACAGTGAGAGTGAGTTCCTGCACGCTCTTACCCCTCCCCTTGACCGGCCTGGGCAACCAGCTTGTCCTGCATCCGCCGCAGCTGGACGATGTAGAGGTCGTTGTTCAACTCGACGTCGTCATACGACACGCTTTCGCCCATGCGGACGTCTTTCTTCAGCACACTGCCCGGCGCGAGTCCCAGCGGCAGCAGATTGTGCTTACTGGAGTTGGCAACCGCATCGATCATACCGTACACCATGAAGCCGCCGAGTGAGTCGATGGTCTCACCCGCCTTGAGATCACGCTTGGCAACGGTGACCGTTTCGGTCACCGGCACGCGGTCGGTGGCGATGGTGGTCTCACCGTTGAGCACCGCACGCGCAATGGAGATCGGTGTCTCGAGACTGGTAAGATGATAGGGGCGATAGAGCGCATAGTAGGGTCCCGGCCCCATACTGAGATAGCCGAGATCGCGCACGATCTTGGGGTGATCCGACGTGAAGATCACGAATACCCCCGGCGCAACGCCCAACGCATAGTCCACCACGCCCCGCTTCTCGAAGATTCCACCGTCTTTCCTGGGTGCAAAGATCTGAGCCAGAGTCTTCGGCGTAGCCTCGGGCCCATGCATCCCGGCCACGTCTGGAACAAACCCGACTGCGTTGCCGAGCGAGGTCATCTCGACCATGGTTTTGGTGCCGTCTACAAAAGAGGCGAGCATCTTGGGGTTCATCATCTGGGCGCGAGCCTTTTCGGCCATAGTATCCGGATTGGCGCTGCGGTCCAGCGGATTATTCTTTCCCTTGCCGGCACAGACGATCTCGAATCCGAGGCTCTGCGCGAAGTCGAACAGCTCCATGGTGGTTCCCGGCTCGTCACCGGCGGTCAGCGTATAGACGATACCGGCCGATTGCGCCATGCGCCGCAGGACGTATCCCACCGTGGCGTCCGTCTCGACGTTCATCTGCAGCACGTGTTTGCGTGCCAGAATTGTTTCGAGTGCAATCTGCGCACCGATTTCGGGAAGTCCGGTTGCCTCGACGACAATCTCCAGGCCTTCCAGGCCGGCAACCAGCGAAGCGTTGGTGGTTGCCACCCGCTTCCCTTCGTGCACCGCCTGTGCCGCCACTGCGGCCGAATCGGTTTCGACCACCATGGAATCGTCTACGTTTGCCGAGCGGAACACTTCCTTTGCCCGCCCCGGCACGACGTCGGCGATCGCGAACGCGCGCATCCCGTGCATCAGCTCCATCTGGCAGACCAGCCCTTCGCCCATCTGCCCCGCACCAACCAGGCCCACCTTGATCGGACCAGCGGCCCGTTCGCGCTCCTTGAGCGCCGTTCCAATAATCATAGCCCCTCTCACTTGCCCCTTTGCTTCGGCTGTTGTTCTCGCAGCGTGGTCACTCGCTCCCGGAAGTCCGTCTCTGGTTCCCAGTCGATGGCTCCCGGCCGGGCGATGCGTCACGCGTAAGATAGAATCTGAATTTGCGTACCTATCGTTACGTTCGGCAGCTCGGTTTCCGCCACCGTCACGTCACCGTCCATTTCGGGCTCGGTAAGTCCGTTGAACTTCAATACCAGATGGCCGAGATTGCGCAGATTCCCATTGGCCACCGGACCTACCGCAAGTACTTCAAACCGGCTCCCGTCTATGACGACCGTATCTCCGGGAACCACGTCGGCCGCAAGCTCGCCGTGCTCGTGTACGATGGAATGCTCCTGCAACTCCTCCGGTGCATTGGTACCGAAGAACACCATGATGCCTTCCGCCAG
>PWMO01000281.1 GCA_003558175.1 Spirochaetaceae bacterium | reverse complement strand
GAGACCGGGTGGAGTCGGTTACATATGAGGGGATCGGCTGCTCCATATGCTGTGCTTCGGCCAATCTGCTGTGTGAGTCTCTGCGAGGCAGGACGCTGTCCGACGCTATGGAGATCATCCGGCACTACCGAAATATGCTTCTTGAGGACGAACCGCCCACCTTTCCGGACGACATCTCCGATCTGGAAGCGATGCAGGGCGTGAAGCATTATCCGGTGCGCATAAAATGCGCGCTGCTGGCGTGGAACACGGTGCGCGACATGCTCGACGGCACCGCTGTACCGTAAGCCGGCGACGGGACAGAGTCAAGGACGGCCGGTGAATACGCACGAGCTTATCAGGCTGACCGACGACCTCACCGAGGTGGTCGCTCGTTCGCCGCATAATCGGCGCAGGTTCAATCACATACACTACATTATCAATACCATTGCCGGTGGGGTTGCACGGCGTGGCAGGTTTCACGCCAGCCATGACGCGATTCGCGCCTGGCTCGCGCGCAACGCAAAGGACGCAGCCGACGGTGTCAGCCCGGCAGACGACACCTCCGGTGCGTCAGGTGCTCCCGCTGCGTCCGGGATCTCCGCGACGTCCGGCGGTTCCGGCGCATCTGGTACGGCCTCGGCGGTTGATGTTTCCGGTTCGCCTCCCACCCGTTCGGTGCACCTTACCGAGCATCCGGGGCACGCGTCCGATATCGCCGCTTCAATCCTGGACAATCCCGAAAGCGAGCGGCAGCTGATTGTGAGCATTGGAGGCGACGGAACCCATCGCGAGGTTCTCTCGGCCGTGGCGGAACGAGTGGACGTCAAAGTAGGAGCCAACGGACGCAACGTCTGTGTTTTCCGGATGCCGATGGGAACAGGAAATGACGGTGCCGACGCGGTTGACGCCGCGGACGCCTGTCGGCAGCTTCATTTTGGGGTACCGGTCAACAACACCGGAATCGTGCGGGTTACGCCAACGGGAATGCGACCGATGTTCGCGTTCAACGTCACCTCGATTGGAATCGACGCCTACGTCACCGACACTTCAAACAAGCTCAAGGCCGCTTTCCCCGGCGATATGTACAAGGTAATCGCCGATGCCGCGACACTCTTCTATGAGCCGGTCTTTGGAGTGGGCGAGGTAGGCCTGACGCTGACTGACGACGACGGCGTAGAGTCGCGCTACCAGGACCGCTACATTCTGGTGGCCGTGGGGCCGACCGGCCATCGACACTATGGAAACGGAAAACGGATTCTTCCGAGCGACGCTAACCTGTGTGCGATACGTACCGTCGGTCTGCTGAAGAAGATCGCCATGAAGAAACACGTCTACGAGGGGTCGCACGTTGGGCTTCCGGGTACGCTCTCGGCGTGTGTTACGAAGGTTGTTGTTGAGTACCAACGTCGCGTGCCGCTGCAGCTTGACGGTGAGGGAGTCTGGCTCGAGCCGCAGAACTTTCCGTTGACCTTTGAACGAGTGGATTCGGCGATCACCGTACTGCACGCCGGCGGCGCTTGAGTTATCGCTGCCGGTCAGGGGAAGTCGTAGAAGCAGTGCTGCCGGGCCAGTTGCATGCCGGCATCCCTGATCCGGGATTGGCTCTGCTTCCATGCGTCTCCATAGTGCATCAGGACCGTCTTCTCGCGGGTGGGAAGCGGCAATTGCATCAGGTCATCCAGGTAGGGATGAATTCCCCCGCGAAAAAACTGCACGTCGTGAAAGATCGCTTCGATATCGTACAGGTCCTGAAATGCCTGCAGGAGGTGGGGATCGAACTGCGTATCACCGGTAAACAGAATGCGCTGGTTGATCACTGCGCCGACGCTGTAGAAGCTGTCGCGCCAGGACTGTGCGTGTTCAGGAAAATGGTGTGTGCGAAACAGCAGCAGCTCAATTCTGCCAAAGTGCACCAGCGCCGCGTTGCGCGGTAAACCTGCGGCGCGTCGCGGGCGTTTGATTTCCCAGAAGTCCTCAAAGCGCAGTCCTTCGCTGGTCTCGTTCATCTCGGCGCCACCACGCAACGAACGGTTCCAGAGGATGCGCTGATAGGCGGGCTCGATCGCGATGGTGGCCTTACCGCTGCCGGAGTAGCGATTCATCAGCATGACCTCTTCCAGTCCGCCGATGTGGTCTGCGTGTGAGTGGGTTATCACCCAGTTGCGAATATCGGTCGGCTTGAGACCCAGTTCCCGCAATGCCACCGGTGCTCTGGTGCCGCAGTCAATCATCACGTGGTCGTCGCCATGGACGATAAGAAGGTTGTTCTGGTAATGCGATGTCGCGAACGCGCTGCCACACCCGACGAAGAACAGGCTGAGAACGCCGTCATTAAATAGCGGCAGTGGTTGGTTCCATTTTGTTCGTATTCTCATTGTTGCTACCACCTGCTGTATCTCTCCCGATTTTACCCCGGATCGGGCCAAAAAACCGAGAATTTGGGAATTCGGAACAGTTGACCGCCCTGTGGCGCCGCGATAGGATCAGGCAGCGAGGGGAGTTCGCGAGAGCCCCTATCGCGGAGAGCACGCTGCAAGCGGCGACAGACCAATCAGGCGAGCGGAAAGAGAGCGAGGCATGAGTCCACGGCGAAAAAGGAATGCTCCACAGACGTATCAACAACAGACGATCGTCGATCTCGAGCACCAGGGTCACGGCGTGATCAAACCGGAAGGAGAGGTGCTGTTTGTCGAAGACGCCCTTCCGGCTGAAGTAGTGGATGTACAGGTAATCCGGCGTAAGCGGAAACACGCCTACGCAGTGGTGACGCACTACCATCAGCGGGCTCCCGAGCGAGTAGAGCCGTTCTGCAGCCATTTCGGCCTCTGCGGGGGTTGCCGCTGGCAGTTTCTCCCCTACGCGCAGCAGTTGAAGCATAAGGAGCGCTTCGTCGCTGAGATCATGCGGCGCATCGGTGGACAGCGGGACCTGCCGTTCGAGCCTATCCTTGGCTGCGAGGACGACCGTTTCTATCGCAACAAGCTCGATTACTCGTTCACCGACTCGCGTTGGCTCACCCGCGAAGAGATCGAACACGGAGAAGAGGGAATCGAACGGCGCGGGGTGGGGTTTCACGTTCGCGGCCGGTTTGACCGGGTGCTCGACATCGATACCTGTTATCTGCAGCCGGAACCCTCCAACGAAATTCGGCGTGCCGTCCGCGACTACACGATCGAGCGCGGCTACAGTTACTACAATCCCCACAGCCACGAAGGGTGGCTGCGCTCCCTCGTAGTTCGAACGGGAACCTCGGGTTCGGTGATGGTGACCGTAGTCTTTGGCAATGAAGATGAACCGCAACAGCGCGAAGCGTTGTTCGACATGATCGAGTCGACCTTCCCCTCGGTAGTTTCCATCAACTACGTGATAAACAGCACGGTAAACGATGCCCTCGCTCCGCACCAGGTTCATCATGCGCGGGGACAGGACCACATTATCGAGCAGTGCGATCATCTGCAGCTGCGGATCCATCCCCGTTCGTTTTATCAGACCAATGCGCGGCAGGCGGAACGGCTGTACCGGCTGGTGGCGGATTGGGCTGACCTCGACGGGTCACAGGTGGTCTGGGATCTCTACTGCGGCATCGGCAGTATCGCACTCTATCTGGCTTCGCGGGCGCGAGGCGTCTGGGGTGTCGAATCGGTGGTTGAAGCCATAGACAACGCGGTGGAAAACGCAAAGCTGAATGAAATTGAGAACGTCCTGTTCAGCGCGGGCGACGTGAAGGACGCCTTGCGTAATCCGCCGGCCGAAGCCGGCAATCCGGGTCTGCTGGTGGTCGATCCTCCACGAGCCGGACTTCATCCCTCGGTGGTGCAGAGTATTGTGAACGCTTCGGTGCCGCGCATCATCTATGTAAGCTGTAATCCAGCGACGCAGGCGCGGGATCTGCAATTGCTGTCGGAACGCTACCAGGCGCTGCGATGTCGGCCGGTCGATATGTTTCCGCACACCCATCACATCGAGAGCGTGGTTGAGCTGAAACTTCGATAAGCGCAGCACGACCGCATAGGAAACGCTTGACAATCTGGCATGACCATGTCATTATTTTGATAGATCAAAGTCTACTGTATGAATAATGCTACAAAGGAGTTGCGTATGAGAAAGAAAATGTTTTTGGCTGTGAGTTTGCTGCTGCTGGCCGCTGGACTGCTGTTCGCCGGCGGCAGCGCGGAACAGGTCTCTCTGTCTGTCGAGTACCCGATTGACATCGTTGCCACCACCGGGATGGTCGGCGATATCGCGCGACAGGTTGCGGGCGATAACGGAACGGTGCACTTCCTGATGGGAGAAGAGGTAGACCCACACCTGTACCGACCCACTCGGGCCGATATCGCGCGGATGCAGCGAGCGGACATCATCTTCTACAACGGCCTTCACCTGGAGGGGCGCATGGGCGATACGCTGGTCCAGCTGGCGCGTACCCGCCCTGTATACGCAGTGACCGAGCTGGTTGATGAGGCGATACTGCTCGACGACGAGGAATACGAGGAGGCGTTTGATCCGCACCTCTGGATGGACGTGTCGCTGTGGACGGAGGCGGTAGAAGTGGTTGTTGACGCACTGTCGGACCTCGATCCCGCCGGCGCGCAACTGTACCGCGAGAACGCCAACCGCTACCGTGAGGAGCTTGCTGCGCTGGACGCGTATGTGCGCGAGATCACGGCTACCATCCCGCAAGATCGACGGACACTGATCACTGCTCACGACGCGTTCGGCTATTTTGGCGCGGCGTACGACATAGAAGTAATTGGTGTTCAGGGTATCAGCACCGAGTCGGAGGCCGGACTCGAGGAGATAAACCGGCTGGTGGATTTCATTGTGGCCAATCGGATCACGGCAGTCTTTTCCGAAACCACCGTTCCGGACCGCGCGTTGATGGCGGTCATTGAGGGCGCGGCGGCGCAAGGGCATCAGGTGAAGATTGGCGGCGAGCTTTTCTCGGACGCAATGGGACCGGCCGGTTCCTATGAGGGTACCTATATCGGTATGATAGACCACAACGCTACCACCATCGTTCGCGCCCTCGGCGGGCAGGCGCCGGCCGCTGGGTATCGGGGTAGACTGTCGCAATAGCATTGCGGAGCTGCGTTCGAGCCCTGCTTGGCGGCGCCGTTGCCGGCCGCGACGGTCGGCAGCCGAGAGCGACAGCAGACGGCCGGGCGCAACGGTGAGCAGCAGGGAGGACGGTACCGGAATATGAAACCGCAACAAGTGTCAACCTTCGAGGGATTAAATAGCGAGGCAACGACACGTACCGAGACGCCCCCTGATCGGACCTCCGTGCAGACGCGGGGCACAGCTCCCGCTCTGCACGTTCGCGATCTGACGGTTGCCTATCACCGGAAACCGGTTCTCTGGGATGTTGACCTGGACGTTCCTCCGTCGCTGGTAGCCGGCATTGTGGGGCCGAATGGCGCCGGCAAGAGTACGCTGATCAAAGCCGTTCTGGACCTGGTTCCGCACGCTTCCGGCGTGGTCGAGATCTTCGGCAAGCCGTACCGCCGGCAGCGCAGGCTGGTTGGATACGTTCCCCAGCGCGAAAGCGTCGATTGGGAATATCCGATTACGGCGCAGGAACTGGTTGCCATGGGCCTGTATCGCCGAATCGGCTGGTGCCGTCCGGTGACTGCACCGCATCGCAAGCGGGCGCTGGAGGGGCTCGATGAGGTCGGAATGGCCGATCTGGCCGACCGGCAGATCAACCGCCTCTCCGGTGGCCAGCAGCAGCGCATTTTTCTGGCGCGGGCGCTGGTCCAGGATGCGCAGGTCTACTTCATGGACGAGCCCTTCGCCGGTGTAGACGCCGCCACCGAGAAAGCAATTATCGCAATCCTGCAGCGCCTGCGTGAACAGGGCAAGACGGTGTTCGTGGTGCATCACGACCTGGAGTCGGTGCGCGACTATTTTGACTACCTGATCATGCTGAACATGCGCGTCGTTGCCGCCGGACCGGTGGCGGAAGTGTTTACACCGGAAAACCTGCGCCGCACCTACGGTGGTCGGCT
>PWMO01000146.1 GCA_003558175.1 Spirochaetaceae bacterium | reverse complement strand
GTGAGCAACCCCACCACCAGAGCTAGTACGATATACGGCAGAATCGATCGCACCACGTCTTCGATGGGCGAGCGCGCAATCTTTGCCGAGACAATCAATAGCCCTCCCACCGGCGGAGTGGAGAGCCCGATGGAAAGATTCACAATCATGATGGCTCCGAGATGAATGGGTGAGATCCCGACGACCATCGCCAGGCGCAAGAAAATTGGTGTCAACAGAAGGATCGCGGGTAGAAACTCAATGAACAGACCCACGATCCAGAGAAAGACCGTCATGATGAGCAGAATCAAAAACGGGCTGTCGGTGACTGCCAGGATCGCGTTGGCGATCATCTGTGGCACCCGGTAGACGGTTAACAGCCAGGCGAAACCGGCACTCATACCTACTATGAACATGATCGCACCGGTCATGACGGCAGCTTTGCCTAGCGACAGCACGATCTCCCGCAGACCAAGCTTTCTCTGAATCACTCCCAGCATGAGGGCGTAGAAAACAGCGATGGCCGAGACCTCGGTGACCGTGGCCCAACCAACGATCAGCGGGATGAGGATAACCGCCGGCAAGATCAGCACCGGGATGTTCTTGAGCACCGTGGCCACGATCAGCTTGAAGCTTGCCCGCTCGCCGCGCGGGTAACCGCGCCTGACCGCGACGAAGTGCGTAAGCACGATCGATGCAAGCCCGAAGACAATTCCGGGTATCGCTCCAGAAAGGAAGAGAGCCCCGATACGCTGTTCCGCCGTGATGGCGTAGACCACCATCGGGATGCTCGGCGGAATGATCACCCCGAGCGTGGCCGAAGACGAGTTGATTCCGGCGCTGTAGGCAGCATCATAACCGGAGCGCTTCATCCCCGGGATGAGCATAGAACCGATGCCGGACGCGTCGGCCGCGGCCGATCCGGATACGCCTGCAAAGAACATGCTGGCGACAATCGACACCTGAGCCAGCCCACCGTGTAGATGCCCTACCAGCACCCGCGCCACGTCGACCAGCCCTTCCATAGCCCCACCGTAGGTCATCAGGAATCCGGTGGTAATGAAGAACGCAATTGCCAGCAGCGGGATTGACTCCATCAGCACGAACGACTGCTGCACCACGTTCATCATGCTGTAGAGTCGGTCGAACGAAACTACAAACAGATTGGCCATTCCGATAGCGATTGCCAGCGGAATACCAAGCACCAGGAATACGAAGAAAACGCCAAAGAGCAACAGTGCCTGCATAACTCCCCCGCCTCCGCTTGCTACTCTTCCGACGCGGAGCTGACGAGGCGGCCGATACCCCCGGGCTCGAACGGCTCGTTCAGTGCCAGGTAGAGCAGCCTCTCAACCATGAAGCTCACCATTCCAAACACGCTGACCGGCACCGCCAGGTAGTACCAGTAACGGGACATTCGCAAGACCGGAGTCAACCGTCCCGCAGTGCGGGTGCCAATCTCAATTGCCCCGACCACGAAGGCGAGCACGAAGAAGAGCGACACCGCAAGGAGCAGCATCTCCACCGGCTTCTGCGCTTTCGGCGGCAACCTGCGGAAGAAGAAATCTACCGCGATGTGCTCACCGCGGCGAAACCCCACCGCAATGCCGGCAAACAGCGACCACGGAAAGATCAGCCGCGCGACTTCTTCGGTCCACGGGAAGGTTGGGGCCTGCAGCATGTAGCGCGAAACCACCTGGTAGAAGACCATGCCGGCCAGAAAGGCAACTCCGGTGGCCGCCAGCGCGATATAGGCCGTTTCAAGTAGATTCAGCACCTTTGAAAGCAGCGGCAGGAGCCGGCGGGCAGCGCCGCCGACTCCCTGTGTTGAACTCCGGTTCTTCATAGCCTCTCCGTGCCGCCTGTTAGAAGCTCAGCGCGCCGCTTCCACGCGCGACAAAAACCACTCCACGTAGTCGCTGCCTCCGGCAACGTCGTGCATCTGCGGCCAGACGCGAGACCCGACCTCTCGCCACGCCTGCTGTTCGGCGTCGGTCAGCTCAATGACCTGCATGCCGTTGTCGCGCAATCCCTGCAGCGCCTCTTCGTACTCCTCCTGCATCAGTTCGCGCATAATGCCACGTGCCTGATTGGCGCCCTCGGTGATGGCCTGCTGGACGTTGGGAGCGAGCGAGTCCCACACGTCCTTGTTTACCAGCAGTGAGACGTGTCCAAGAACGTGATTGGTAACCGTGACGTGATCCTGCACTTCGTAGAACCCCTGGTGGTAAACGGTTGAAACCGGGTTCTCCTGGGCGTCTACTACCCCGGTCTGCAGCGCAGAGTAGAGCTCGGGGAACGGAATCGGGGTTGGGTCGGCTCCAACTTCGCGGAACAGCAGCACCTTGTCGATCTCATCCGGTACACGGATCTTCATGCCGCGCATGTCCGCCGGAGTACGAATCGGGCGCACCGAGTTGGTAACCACCCGGGGGCCCCAGTCCCAGCAGTTGATGTACTGCAGCCCGTTCCTGGCGGCTTCTTCGCGCAGATGGTTCTGCACCTGCGGATCGTCGAGCACCCGGTAGTAGTGCAACCAGTCGTCAAAGGCAAACGGCAGCGCGAAGGCGTTGTACTCGGGAACATACTCAGCCGCAGGACCAGATCCGATAGTCACCATCTCCAACGACCCGATTACCGTCTGCTCCAGCATCTCCGATTGACCGCCCAGCACCGAAGCCGGGTATAGCTCGATCGTAACCATGCCGTCGGTGGCCTGCTCGACGTACTCTTTGAGATGTACGGTAGCAATGTGCAGCGGATGAGTCTCGGCCGACAGATGCCCCAGCTTCAGCTCGATCGGTCGATCAGCGGCGGCTTCCCGGCCGCCTCCGGCGGCAACGCTCAGCGGAGCGAGAAGAATGAGCACAACCATGACAACCGATAGAATCAGTTTCTTTCTCATACCAACCTCCCTTGCGATATTTGGTGGAAACTGAAGCCACACCGGGAACACACGCTGTCCCACCTAGTGAACGCTGTTCATTCTAAGGGACATCGGAGCTGCTGTCAAACCTTTTTGCGCTTCCCCTGTTGTTCCATATACGGTACACTGATCCACAAGGGAAAACGCAGCAGGACCAGCAATGAAGAATCAAGAGAACACCACCATGTCTCCTCCCAGCCTCACGCCTCCCAGAATCGGAGAGACGCCGGGGCTGGTGCCGGCGATTGAGAAGCTGGATGCCATTCTGGAGTTTCTGGCCGAGCGCGAGCATGGAGCAACCATCACCCAGACCAGCGTGGCGCTGGAGTTGCCCAAGAGCACCGTGCACCGCATTCTCGGCACGCTCGAGCACCTCGGTTATGTCGAACTGAGTGACGGCGCGGGGATGTACCGCCTGGGCTACAAGCTGCTGATGCTCTCGCGCCGCGTGAACCACAACCAGAGCCTGTTGCGCGTGGCACGCCCCGCACTTGCCGGCCTGGTTGAACAGACCCGTGAAACGGCCAAGCTCAACGTAGTGCAGGGACTCTCCGCCTGCGTTGTTGACCGCATCGAGAGCTCCGCCGAGATGAAGATCAGCGTTGTTGTCGGCGCGGTGTTTCCAATCTACGCCGGTGCGGCGAGCCGGCTGTTGCTGGCACACCTGCCCGAGCCGATGCGGCGGCAAATACTGGGCGGCCCACTGACACAGTTCACTGAGACGACCCTCGCCGACAGAGATGCGCTCTCCCGGTCGCTTGAGGCGGCCAGAGCGCGCGGATACACATTTGACAATGAAGAGTGCGTCCGGGGTATTTCGGCACTCGCCTGTCCGGTGATGGATTTCACCGGCGAGGCAATTGCAGCCATCAGCGTGCCCTTCATTGCAAATACCAAGACCGAGTCAATGCTGCAGGAGATCCTCAGGTTGCTTGCGGACGCCTGCCGCTCCGTTTCGCTGGCGCTGGGTTGTCCGCCCGACGCCTACCCCTCCATTCGCTGGGTCGGCACCGACCCCTTCACGGCATAGCTCCCGGTCACCAATCACCGACCGCCGGGGCCGCCGGCCGCTCAGACAGCGGCGGCTGCTCCAGCTGGACCTTTCCCGCCAACGCTCGTATCTTTAACGATATACCATGCGCGTGTTGAACTCTCGTCGTACAAAACTCCAGGTCCTGCTGCTCGGCACGGGTCTGTTAGCAATTGCCGTGGGAATCGGGCTCGCGTATGTCCTGACGATCATGTCGGCCGCGCCGCCGGTGGAGCGCGACTACCAGGCCCTTGAGACTACCGTGGTCTACGCTCGCGGCGGCGAGGTCCTGGCGGGAATCTATCAGGAGGACCGCACCTACGTGGCGCTTGAAGACATCCCGCTCAAGGTCCGTCAGGCCTTCATAGCCGTTGAGGACCGAAACTTCTATTCCCATCCCGGCGTTGACCCGCCGGCAATTCTGCGCGCGCTCTACGCCAATCTGCGCCATCGGCGCATTGTTGAGGGTGGCAGTACCATCACCCAGCAGCTGGCGCGCAACCTCTACCTCGACCGCAGCCGTACCATCAGACGCAAGCTGCTGGAGATCAGAATTGCATTCAACCTGGAGCGCACCTACAGCAAGGACGAGATACTGGAGATGTATCTCAACCACATCTACCTCGGCTCAGGCGCGTACGGGGTCCAGGCCGCCGCCAACCGCTACTTTGACCGCGACCTGGATGAGCTCTCGGTCGACCAGGCCGCGCTGCTCGCGGCGCTGCCGCGAGCGCCAAACTACTACTCACCGTTCAACAACCTGGAGGCGGCCGAGGGCCGGCGCAACCTGGTGCTGCAGCGGATGAGTCAGAACCGCTACCTGACGGAGGCCGAAGCGCGCGAGGCAGCCTCACGCCCGCTCGAGACGGCCGACCCTATGGCCGGTCGCAAGACGGCTGCTCCCTACTTTGTCGAGCACGTGCGGCGCAAGCTGGTGGAGAAGTTCGGCGAGGAGGCAGTCTACGGGGAAGGTCTGGTGGTGCATACAACCCTGGACGCCGACGCACAGAGCCACGCCGAGGCAGCCTTCGAGAACGCGATATCAACCGGCCGCCTCCCTACTCGGGTTCGCCCGGAGGGCGCAGCCGGCAACCCGATTGCCGAGCTGCAGCCGCAGCACGCTCTGGTATCAATAGACCCTCACAGCGGAGCCATCCGCGCAATGATCGGCGGCCGGGGCGATGATGAGTTCAACCGCGCCGTACAGGCCACGCGCCACCCCGGCTCAGCGTTCAAACCGTTCATCTACGCTGCCGCCATTGCGGCCGGAGACCACCCGGGAACGGTGGTCAACGACATCCCCCGCATAGCAGACCGCAGAGTGGCGGAGCAGGCACGGGCCGTGGTCGAGAACGGTTCCCTGGCGAACCCGGGGGAACTGGAGGGGCCGGAAGACCCGGGCGGTGCCACAGACGAACCGCTGGTGGTCTGGCCGCGCAACTTCGACGACCGCTACCTCGGGCTGGTGAGCTACCGCAGGGCGCTCGAGCGCTCCATCAACACTGCGGCGGTGGAAGTACTGCGCCGGGTGGGCGTCGGCAACGCACGCGAGCACCTGGACGGCTACGGATTTTCTTCGCTCACCGATCGCGACGGAGGGCAGGACCACTACGCCCTGGCGCTCGGCGGTCTTGAGACGGGGGTAAGCCCGCTCGAGATGGCTACCGCCTTTGCCGCATTCGCCGCCGGCGGCCGCGCGCCGCTGCCCTACTCGGTAGAGAAGGTCACCAACAGACGCGGTGAAGTGCTGTATCGCGCGGAGCCCCGCGCGGAGCCCGATCCCGAGGAACTCTACTTTCGCTACCTGCGCTACGGCCTCTATCCGCCGTACACCGAGCCGATGCGCCGGGAGCCGGCACTGACCGAGGCCGAGGCCTACATCGTTACTGATATGCTGCGAACCGCGGTAGAGGAGGGAACCGGTCGAGCCGCGCGCCTCGATGTACCGGTGGCCGGCAAGACCGGAACCAGCGACGCCAATCATGACGCGTGGTTTGTCGGGTTTACCGATGAACTGGTGTCGGCGGTATGGCTCGGCGAGGACTTGCCGCAACCG
>PWMO01000073.1 GCA_003558175.1 Spirochaetaceae bacterium | reverse complement strand
GCTCCCGAGTTCGGTGTAGTCCGAGATGATCTGCAGCCGTTTCATCGCGATCTCGGAGAGCGCTCGCCGGTCCGGATAGAACAGCCAGGCGTAGGCCGCACGCCCCGACCGTCCGACGCGCCCGCGCAGCTGGTACAACTGCGCAATCCCGTACATGTCGGCGCGGTCGATAATGATTGTGTTTACGTTGGGAATGTCAATTCCGTTTTCGATGATGGTGGTCGATACCAGCACCTGGAACGCACCCTGAATGAATCGATGCATGATGTCTTCGAGATCGGAGCCGCGCATCTGTCCGTGTGCCACCTCTATCAGCGCTTCAGGCAATAGCCGTCGCAAGAACAGCTGAACCTGCTCCAGTGTTTCCACCCGGTTGTGCAGATAGAACACCTGCCCACCGCGCGCGATCTCACGCCGAATCGCTTCGGCCACCTTCTCTTCCGAGAACGCCTCGATGTGCGTCTCGATCGGCAACCGGTTGTGCGGCGGAGTGTTGAGAATCGACATATCTCGAATCTTCAACAGCGACATATGCAGCGTTCTGGGAATGGGTGTAGCGGTCAGTGTCAGGCAGTCCACCGACGTCCGCAGCTCTTTCAGCCGCTCTTTGTCCTTGACGCCAAAACGCTGTTCCTCGTCAATGATCAGCAGCCCCAGTTCTTTGAACAGGACGTCCTTCTGCAGCAGTCGGTGCGTGCCGATCACGATGTCCGCCTCACCCCCGGCCACTTGAGCCAGAACCCGCTTCTGCTCGGCGCGTGAGACAAAACGCGACAGCATCGCAGTCTTCACCGGGAAGCTGCGCAGGCGCTCTTCGAGGTTTTCGTAGTGCTGCTCGACGAGAATTGTGGTCGGAGCCAGAAACGCAACCTGTTTTCCCGCCGTAACCGCCTTGAAGGCCGCACGCAGCGCCACCTCGGTCTTGCCGTACCCAACGTCGCCGCAGATCATGCGGTCCATCGGAACCGGCCGTTCCATGTCGGCTTTGACGTCTTCAATACAGTGCAGCTGATCATCGGTCTCGTCATACGGGAACGACGCCTCAAAATCGAGCTGCCATTCCGTATCGGGAGGAAAGGCGTAACCGTGCGACCGCTTGCGCCGCGAGTAGAGCGCAATTAACCGTTCGGCCAGGTCCTCAACGCTCTTCTGAACCTTGCTCTTACGATTCTCCCAGCCGCGCCCTCCAATGGTGTCCAGACGCGGCGGAGTTCCGCCGTGCCCGATATAGCGCTGAATCAGGTTCACCTGCTCGATCGGGATGTAGATGAACTCCGAGCCGGCGTACTCGAGGTGGATGTAGTCACGTTCGTTGCCGCCCGCCGCAATGCGTTGGATGCCCAGAAAACGGCCGATTCCGTAGTTCACGTGCACCACGTGGTCGCCGGGGCTGAGATCGACAAACGTGTCAATCGCCGCACTCTCGGCGTGGCGCACCGAACGCGGCACCCGCTTGCGGCGGCCGAAGATTTCGTTCTCTTGAATAACGACCAGGCGTAAATCCGGCAGGGCAAATCCGCTCGATATCGACTCCGGTATGATGGTCACCGAGAAGTCTGCCAGCAGATGCTCGAGGCGGTGCGTCTGGGCATCGGTGTCGGCAAAGATATAGACGTCGTAACCGGCTTTCTCGTAGCCAGCCAGCTCTTCCTTGAAGAAATTGATATTGCCGAAGTACGATCGAGGCGGATCATATGAAAAGGTGATTGCGCGATTGCGCGAAGCGGAGTCGGCAAGGGCGTGGAACTGAATGCGACGTGGAAGCTTCTCCAGCGCGTCGTCCAGGTTTGCCAGAAGCGACTCAGGGCGCGGCGCCGAACCACGCAGTCGCTGCTGCCGGTAGATGGTCTGGTACTCCTTGAAAGTTGCCTCGGACTGGGACAGCATCCGCTCGCTGTCCAGCAGGAAGACGGTCGCTCCCGTCTGCAGGGAGTCCACCACGATGGCCGGACGCTCGAACGCCGCCGCGTACCAGGTTTCTTCGCCGTCCGCCGTCTGAAAGGTCTTCAGGTCGTCAAGCACTTGAGACGGGCCACCGCCCGCGGCAGCCTCCTGCTGCATGAACTGCTCGAGCTGTTGCAGCCGCGCTTCGTCCCAGACAACCTCGCGCGTGGGAAGCAGTGTCACCTCGCGCAGCTTGCCGACCGACGCCTGGGTTGCCGCGTCGAACAGGCGCACGTCTTCCACCTCGTCGAACTCGAAGACAATACGCACCGCTTCTTCATACCCCGGCATGAATACATCGAGCACCTCACCGCGCAGGGCGAACTCGCCCCGCACCGAAACTCGCGGCACCCGGCTGTATCCGTTGCGTACCAGCATTTCCGCGGTAGCCACCGGATCCAGCGGTTGCCCGACGCGGACGCGGTGACCCAGCGAGAGTAGATAGTCCGGGGGAGGAATGCGCGCCAGGAACGAACGCAACGAACAGACCGTTACGGCCGCTTCCCCCGACGCGAGGCGCTGCAGCGCGCGAACCCGTTGTCCGAACAGCGGTGAGTTCGCCGGGACGGGGCTGTATGGAGCGGTCTGCCACCACGGCAGCAGCTCAGCCTCAACCTCGAACAGCCGCAGATCGCGGATCAACGTCTCGGCTTCGTGCTCCGTCGGCGTAACGAGGAGCGCCTGCCCGCCCGTCTTGCACCACGCGGTGCCGCAGACCAGCGCCGACAGACTGCCCCTCGGCCCGACTACGTCTACCGGGCCGGTTGCTGTACGCACCGCGTCCACCAGGTCACGAAATGACCCCAGGGAATGAAGCTTACTGCTGAAACGGTTGTTAAATAATGTTATCATCAATCCGACCGACAATATAGAGAGATGGATATGAAAACGCGAACACGAACGCTGTTTCTGGTCCTGACAGGACTTCTCTTTCTGGCCTCTGCAGCCTACGGCGAAGGAATCGAGGTAACGATCCGCTATTTCAACCAGTCTGTTTATTTTCCTGAAAGCGACATCGATGTCAAGGTGACGATCACCAACCACAGCCCGGATTCCTATCGCTTTCGTCTCGCCGAAGAGCGGGCTTTCAGTATCGGGTTTGACGTACACACGCTGACCAACGTTGCACTTCAGGCCTCCCAACAGCTGGTGACGCGACGGCTGGACGCGCAACCGGTCTATTTCCGCGAGGTTGTGCTTGAGCCCGGTGAAGAACTGTCGTTTGTAGAGAACCTGCAGCACTACGCCGCCATCGAGCAGCCCGGAATGTACGTGGTAACGGCACACTTCTATCCAGAGCTCCTGCCGCGTGCCGGCGCCGTTCGAGCTGCGCAGCGCATCTCCTCGAACCGTCTTGCGCTCTCGATTCGACCGTCGCCCCGCACGGTTGACGAAGCTATCCAGGCCCGGCTCGACCACGAAACCGGCGAGATCCTGCGGCGACGGCCGATTCCGCCCGACCAGGTTATCGCGCACACCATCGAAGCGCGTATGCGTGACCAGTGGGAGCGCTTCTTCCTCTACCACAACCTCGAGGAGATACTGCGTTCCAGTCCGACGCGTGAACGAAGGTTTGTCCAGCTCTCGGAAGCCGATCAACGCTACGAGATCCAGGCGTACCGCAGACGTCTTATGGAAGGAACGGTAGATGAAGACATCACCGCGGTGCCGTTTCGCTTTGACATCCTGCGCACGACCTACGACCGGCGAACCGCCACCGTCGTCGCAGACTTGCGCTTTCGTGCCGACGGGTTCGTGGAGATTCGACGCTACACCTACCACTTGCAGAAACGGGACGATGTATGGGAGATTGTTCGCTACAACGTGAGTATTGCCGGCACTGAGTAGGGAGCATGAAGGTCCTTCTGATTTCGGAGCGTCAGGATCTGCGCGGACAGCTCAATCTCCACTTCAAACCGCTGGGGTTGGCGGTGATCCAGTACTGGAATCCCATCAAAGCGATGGACAACCTGGATGAGATCGATCCTGACGTCGTCATCTTCAGTGCGCGCGATTTTCCGCGCCACTGGAAACCGTTCCTCACCTTCTTGCGCAATCATCGCACGCGCTACGCTACGGTCTTCATTCTGCTGCGCCCGCCGGATTTCCCGTTTGAAGAAGCTTCCAAGGCGCAACACCTCGGAGTCAACAGCCTTGCCGATGACGGCCTCACCAATCCCGCAGACGTCAATCGGCTGCGAGACGTCATCATGCGCTACAAAGAGGTGCGTGACCAGCGTCGCAGCCGCCGCTACGTACCGCAGCCGGAAGACAGGATCGAGTTTGTCTTCTCGCATCCGCAGACGCTGCAGTTTGTGACCGGAAGCGTAGAAGACATTTCGGCACTTGGTCTGCGGTTCACCCCACATCGCGAGCACCTGATCGAGGGCGTCGACACCGATCTGCTCATCTCGCACTGCTCGCTGCGGCTTGGCGACACAATTCTGAACCTGCCGTGCAAGGTGGTACGCAACGACGGCAAACTGAGCGTCTCGTTCGATTCTCTCGACCGCGATCTGCAAGAGAGCATCGAGTGGTACCTGAGCGATCACCCGAAGCGCGAACTCGGCCTGGCGGGAACACCCGAAGCCTGAAAACTGCCGTGGCAATGCGCGCGAGCTGCGTTGACCGGCAAAACGCGTCACGCGTCTGCCGACGTTGACAGCAGCCCGAAGTCAACCTACACTTCTCACATGAGCGCGACGCAGTACATACAGAGCCTACCGGCGCACGATATCGTTCGCTATGTGTCAGGTGAGTCCTACCATGGCAAGAGCACACCGTTTGAGGGGGCGCCGCGTAAGCATCCCTATGACTCACAGCGCATTCTGCTGATACCCTCGCCGTTCGAGAATCCGCATGTGATCTACGAGTTTCTGATGGCGGATGTACTGCACGCCGAAGAACTGCAGAGCGTTGTCACCGAAAAGGGAGACAACCTGCAGATAATACGCCTCTGGATTCGCAATGAAAGCGTCGGACTCAAAATGGAGCCGTTCCGCGTCGAGCCCAAACGGCGCTGAGACAGGCCTTGCAGAAGCTCGCTATGCCGCAAGTCTGCCCGACGGCCGGGTTCGGTGTACGCTCTGCCCACACGCCTGCCGGCTCAAGGAGGGGGAGGCGGGCTTCTGCGGCGTCCGGCTGAATCGGCACGCAAAGATCACGCTGCCATTCTATGGCGCCGCATCCGCCCTGGCGCTCGACCCCATAGAAAAGAAGCCGCTCTATCATTATTTTCCCGGACGGCAAGTTTATTCCGTTGGGTTTCTGGGTTGCCCGCTGCGCTGCCCGTTCTGCCAGAACTACCGCATCTCGCAATCAACGACCGCCGCCACGCAAAGGATCTCGCCGGCCGAGCTTGTTCGGCAGGCCGCGGGGGCCGGCGGAGTCGGGATAGCGTACACGTACAATGAGCCGGTCATTCACTTCGAGTTTGTCATGGACTCTGCCGAGCTGGCGCACAAGGCAGGGCTGCAGAATGTTCTGGTCACCTCGGGACAGATCAACGAGGAGCCGGCAAAAGAGATGTTTGACGCGATGCACGCTGTCAACATTGACCTGAAGTCCTTTGACGCACGTTTCTATCGCAACGAACTGGCCGGCAGCCTCACGGCAGTGAAGCGCTCGATAGAAATTGCCGTCCAACGCTGTCACGTCGAGATTACCACCCTGGTGATACCCGGCAAGACCGACTCGGCTGCCGAAATAGAATCGATAGCACGCTTTCTGGCATCACTCAATGCGGAGATACCGTACCATCTGAGCGCCTACTATCCGGCCTACCGCTCTGTAACCCGCGCAACCGAACCGGCAACGATCCATCGCCTGGCGGACGTGGCGCGCAAGCACCTGCACTACGTGTACAGCGGCAACATCGCCGACGGCAACAGCACCCGCTGCCGCCGCTGCGGCGCCCTGCTGGTCTCCCGATCCCGCACCGGCGCACGCGCGGCAGGGCTGCGTAACGGGAACTGTGCCGCCTGTGGCCACCCCTCCCCGATTATCACCGCCTGATATGACCGCATGAGCCGCATGAGCTGCATGGGCCGCATGAGCCGCCGCAT
>PWMO01000420.1 GCA_003558175.1 Spirochaetaceae bacterium | reverse complement strand
TGTACGTAGCCGCGGGTGCCCGCTGCAACAGCAGCGCCATGAGTCGAGTAATGATGATGCCGCCGAATACCACGCCGATCATCACCAGCCCCAGTGCGACCAGGTTTCTGCTTGCGACTGCGTGCAGAATCGGTCCATAGGTCCCCAGCATCACCAGCACGAGCGAGCCGCTGATACCGGGCACAACCATTGCCGCGGCGGCAGCCGCGCCCGAAGCTATCAGCAGCAGCGAAACCGCCGCGCTTAACTCGGGCAGCTCCGTACCGAGGTCGGCCGGGCTTACCAGCAGCAGTGACAGTACCGCTGCGAGCGCGAGGGCAAAATGCAGCCCGTGGTACGGTCGAATCCGGTAGCGCGATGCAGTGTGCCACAGCGGCCCGAGCCCGCCCAGAATGAGCCCCATGAAAAGAAATGCAACCTCGAACGGATAGGCGGAGTAAACGTGCTCGAATGCGCCGGCAAACAGAAACACACCCGACAGAACGCCGCCCGCAACCGCGGCCAGAAACGGAACCTCCGGCAGCACCGCGCGGCTGCGACTGAGCAGCGCGTTCACCGCGAGAATGAGGCGGTCATAGATGCCCAGCGTCACGGCAATAGTCCCGCCGCTTACGCCCGGAATGATATTGGCCACCCCGACAACGACTCCCTTGAGATAATGACCGAGACCGTGACGTATACGGCGGATTTGCTGATTCATGCTGCGAGCGCTCCAATTGCCGTCCGATTGCACAAAGAGTGTGATTCCCATAGTATACCGTCATGTCCGCCGGCGCACCACCCCGTCAGCTTCAGCACGTATTTATGGTAGGAATCAAGGGCACCGGAATGACGGCCCTGGCGGAGCTTCTGGTTGGGCGGGGTGTGGTTGTCAGCGGCGCCGATACCGAGGAACGCTTCTATACCGATGCAATTCTCGCTGAACTGGGTGTGGAAGTGTTCGAGAGTTTTGACCCTGCGTTGGTTCCCGCGGACGTCGAAGCGGTGATCTATTCCGCTGCGTACGACCCCGGCTCACATCCACAGCTCGTGCGAGCGCTGGAGCTCGGGCTGCGTCCACAGAGCTACACCGAGGCTCTCGGCGAGATCTCCGCCACCCGGTTTGCCGCCGGGATCGCCGGGGTGCACGGCAAAACAACCACCGCCGCGATGGTCGGGGTGCTGGTGCGCGAGCTGCAACTGCCCGGGGCGGTGCTCGTGGGCAGTGCCGTTGCCGGCTTCGGTGGCCGGTCGACCTACAACGGCGGCGACCGCTTCCTGGTTGCCGAGACCTGCGAGTACAAACGGCACTTCCTCTCGTTTCATCCCGACGTACTGCTCATTACCGGCATTGAGCCGGATCACCTGGATTACTATCGCGACCTTGCCGACATCAAGAGCGCCTTCGCCGATTACGCGCGCAGACTGTCGCTCGGAGGAGTGCTGGTCTACTGTGCCGACGATGCCGCCGCATCGGAGGTGAGTCGCGCCGTTGCAGCTGAGCGACCCGACATATCCCTCGTACCCTACGGGCACGACGCGCAGGGAGCGTATCGGCTGTTGTCGGTGACGGTTGGCCAGGGTGAGATCTCGTTTCGCATCGAGGGTTGGGACGGCAGCTTCAATCTGCGCGTGCCCGGAGAGCATAATGCGCTCAACGCGGTGGCTGCGCTGGCCGTTACGGATCAGCTGCTTGCACGCTTCGCCGGTCGAGACACCGGTGCGGCGTCTGAGGTAAGACCGTCGCCGCCCCCTGACACCGGCACCGCGTCCACGGTAGAACCGGAGTCGCGCCGGCTGCAGCAGCGTGCGCTGGCAGCGTTTGGGGGCACCAGGCGCCGGGCCGAGGTGCTGGGTGAAGCTGCAGGGGTGCTGTTTGTGGACGACTACGCACACCACCCGACGGCCATCGTATCCACGCTCGCGGGGCTGCGCGCGTTCCATCCCGATCGGCGCCTTATCGTTGATTTCATGTCGCACACCTATTCGCGTACCGCCGCACTGCTGGAGCAGTTTGCTCGCAGCTTTGTGTCTGCCGATGTTGTCATTCTGCACAAGATCTATGCGTCGGCGCGCGAGCGTTTTGACGGCAACATTTCCGGCAAGATGCTCGCCGATCGAACGCGAATTCATCATTCGGACGTGCGCTATTTCGAGGAGATCATGGACGCATTCGACCACGTGATGGATCTTCTGCGCCCGGGAGACCTCTTTGTCACCATGGGTGCCGGCAACAACTGGCAGCTCGGTGAACGGCTGCTGGCCGCGCTGAAGGAGAAGAACGCATGACGAGCATGACCGCCTTTGCACATACCGAGTATCAGAACTCTACGCTGCAGGCCGCTGTAGACATCAAGTCCTACAATAACCGCTACCTGGATATCAACGTGCTGCTTCCCGGGTTTCTGGCCACGCTGGAGCCCGAAGTGCGCTCGCTTATCGGTGGGCGCGTTGCACGCGGACGGGTGGAGGTCGTGTTGCGCCTGCGCGAGGTGGCACAGAACCTGCAAATCCAGATAGACCCGGGCACCGTTGCCGCGTACCGGGACGCGCTGCTGCGGTTGCGCGAGATTGCCGGGCTTTCCGACCCGATTACCGTCGATCACCTGCTGCGCTTCGAGGAGGTGCTGCAGGTTGAGAAGCAGCGCGAAGTCGGGGATTACCGCCCGGTTGTCTTTGATCTACTCGAGCGCGCTCTGGAGGCGTTCGAGCAGGAACGTCTACGGGAGGGAGCCGCCACGCAGCGGGATATTGCAGCCCAGCTGCAGCGAATCCAGGACGCTCTCTCGATTGTCGGCCAACACGCCCCGCAGATGGAAGCGGGGCTGCGCGAGACGGTGCGTTCCCGTTTCGCGCAGGTGCTGGGTGATGAGATTGACGTCTCGCGGGTGTACGCGGAGACGGCCATGCTGCTGGTGAAGTACTCGATCAATGAAGAACTTTCCCGCATGCAGGCGCACCTCGACAGCTTTCGCGAGGCGCTTCAGGTCGGCGGTGCGGTCGGCAAACGTCTCGATTTTCTGTGCCAGGAAATCAACCGCGAAGTTAACACGATTGGCTCCAAGAGCTTCGTGCTGGACATCAGTCGGCAGGTGGTGGAGATGAAGGACGCGCTTGAGAATGTTCGCGAACAACTGCGGAACGTCGAGTGATGACATGGTTACGATAGCAATTTCGGGTAAGAGCGGGTGCGGAAACTCCACGGTCAGCCGCATCGTGGCTGAACGGCTGGGGCTGCGCCTGGTCAACTACACGTTTCACACGATTGCCGACGAACGGGGCATTCCGTTTGACGATCTATGTCGGATGGCCGAGAGCGATCCCGGCTGGGATCGCTACCTTGACCGGCGCCAGGTTGAGATGGCGCACGAAGGCTCCTGTGTCCTCGGTTCGCGCCTGGCGGTCTGGCTGCTGAAGGACGAGGCCGACCTCACGGTCTATCTGACGGCTCCGCTGGTGGTGCGTGCCGAGCGAATCTGGAAGCGCGAGGGAGGCAGCTACGGTGCAGTGCTCGATCGCACCAGGCTGCGCGATGAGCGCGATCGCTACCGTTACCTGCGTTTATACAACATCGACAATAATGAGTACGAGTTCGTTGACCTCCTGGTAGATACCGAGTCCGTTCCACCGGAAGGGGTTGCCGATCGCATCGTGGCGGCCGCGATGCCCATCGTGGAGCGCAAAAAGAAACTGGACCAGATATAGAATTCGGCCGCGATGCGGGCTACGTTTGTTTTCTGAGGACGGAACCGTGTGCAGTTGAAGAACTATCAGGAAGATATCGTGCTGAAGGCAATCGATATAGCGCTTGAGGAGCGTCCTGAGCTGCAGGGTGATCCGGCAGCGATTAATGACGTCGCCGCCTACGTGCTGAATCGCCTTCCCCCGCGCTACATCATGAGCGAGCGGGGATTTACGCGCCTGGCTGCCGAGCACCTGGACGAACACAACAGCTCTCTCGGCAGCATGATCGGCATCCTTGTGCTGGTGAATCAGGGAATAGACGTGGTCACGCGGCGGCGCAAGCCGTCTGTGAACGCGAGCGGCCAGCCGATTTCGATGGAAGAGCAGCTGAGCCCGGTGCACAATTTGCCGCAGATCTTCGGCAAGGTGGTGAACGCGGAGAGCGGAGCCGCAGTGCACGGCGCCTCCGTGAGACTCTCAATCAACGGCCGCACCGCCACTCCCGCTGAACCCGGTTGGCCCAATCCGTTTGTTACGCAGCGCAGCACCAACGGCTACTACAGTTTCTGGCCGGCGCCGGTGCGGGACAGCAGCGAGATACAGACGTTCACGCTGAGCCTCGACGTTGATCATCCCGGCTATCAGCCGGCCCGCGTTGAGAAGCTGATCACTACCTGCTGCGAGTTCACGTTGCAGGAGAAGATCATCAGCGACGGAATTCTCAGTCTCGATCCGATTGCGCTCAGGCCCGCCTGATTGTTCGGGGATTGTGCGCGGACAGTCGTGAGGGTCTCGGTCGTGGGCCAGCAGAACCGCGCGCGCGAGTAGAACCGCGCGCCGAATTGTTGGCCGCTCAGAGGTAATCCGTTTCGCGCGCGCGGAGCAGATCGAAGAGTACCGTGTTCACCGGGGTATCGATGTTCAGCTCGCGGCCGATCTCGATCACCTTCCCGGCAAGCATCTCGACCTCCGTCTTGCGCCTCTCCTCCACATCCTGAAGCATCGACGTTTTCCCGTCAGGGGCGAGCCGCGGGATGACCTCGTCAAACCTGTTTATGTCTTCCTCTGAGAGTGCGATTCCGCGCGCCTGAGCGACTGCAATCACCTCGCGCATGGCCGCGTGCATCATTGAGCGCGCGTACCGGTTGTGCTGAAAGCCGTGATACGTCATGTTCAGCACTGCGGAAACCTGGTTGATGCCCACGTTGATCATGAACTTCCACCACAGGGCGCGCAGCATGTCGTCGGGAGTCTCCCACTGGATGTCGCAGCGGGTGAACAGCTGCTGGATCGCGCGAACCGCATCAGACGGCGGATTGTTGCGCGGCCGGCCAAAATGGATGACGCCGAAGCTCTTGCACCTGATAGACTTGCCGCTGCGTACCGCGTCGATTCCAAGGCTCATACCGTGGATTATCTGCTCGGCTGGAAAGTGCCCACTCAGGATCTCTTCGCTGTCAATTCCGTTGAGCAGCGACAGCACCAGCGTGTGCGGACCGACTACCGGTTTGAGCATCGCAACCGCTTCGTCAATATGGTGATACTTGACGGTGAGCAGGACCAGATCGGGCTGCGCGGCCTGAGCCGGCTCCACAACCGGGAGCAGAAAGTGCTGGTCGTTTACCTTGACCCCTTCGCGCCGCAACCGCTCTGCGCGAGCTCCATGTGCCAGAAACGAAGCCAGTCCGGGTTGCGCGAGATGTATCCTGCTGCCGTAAGCGGCTCCGAGACCTCCCGCACCGAGGATGTAAACTGAAGTTATCTCTCTCATGGCTCTGGGAACGATAGCGACCGGCCCGGTTGCTGTCAAGGCGGCCCTCCAGAAGAACGTCCGCGTGGACTTGCACTGCGGGCGCAGATTAGCTATATTGAGGGTTCGAATTCAACTCTTCAAGCGAGTTTAGCCGTGGAAGATCACCGTCTGGAGCGCGACATGGTACTGCCCTTAGATTTACTGATACAGGAAGACAGCAACATTTACGAGCTGACGCGAGCTTCGATCCGTCGCGCATATCAGATCAGCGTCACCGGTGATGAAGAGCTGGAGCAAAACCAGGGCAAAGTTGTCTCTACCGCCATTCGCCAGGTGCTGACACGAAAGGTGCAGTATCAGATCGAAGAATAGCCCGTTACCGCTGTTCTGTCTCTTTGGTCCCACGGCCTCCGGGAAGACCGATCTCCTGTTACAACTGCTTGACTCCACCCAGACTGAAGTTATCAGCGCCGACTCGATGCAGATCTACCGCGGAATGGACATCGGTACCGCCAAGCCGTCGGCTGCTGAACGGCAACGCCTGGTGCACCACCTGATTGACGTCAAGGAGCCGTCGCAAACCTACGATGTCGCGGAGTTCGTACAGCTCGCCG
>PWMO01000035.1 GCA_003558175.1 Spirochaetaceae bacterium | reverse complement strand
GAATCGCTCCTGTATGAGCCGACTCTTTTCTTTCATCCCTTCGGGTGCCGGTAAGGCAGGTCTGGTTGCCGCCGGTGTTTTCCTTGTTCTGATTGGTTCGCTGGTGCTGGTAATCCGTGAATCGAGTCGGCCACCGGTCATAGAGTCGATCGCACCCGAGATTGGTGTTCCCGGGGACGTTTTGATCATCCGGGGACGCAATTTTGGCGATGCACGGGGCCGCAATCGCGTACAGCTCAGCGGCCGTTCTCCTACCGCATCCGCATATCTACAGTGGAACGATAACGAAATCCAGATCCGAATCCCGGGCGATACCGCCTCCGGACTGGTGTACGTTCATACCGACAACGGCCGCAGTAACGGGCTTCTCTTCACCAATCGCGATCACCTGCCGGAGCCGGTAATGGCAGTGCGGCAGCCGGGGCGGCCGGTTATCACCGCAATTGAGCCGACGCTGAGCCGCGTTGGTAACGTCATTACCATACGCGGGCGGCGCTTTGGCGAGAATCGCAAGAACAGCCGCGTGCTCTTCAGCTGGAGCGCCGAGGGCGCAGACAATCCCGGGGCTAAAGCGGTAGAACGAGGAGTGATTGACGGATCAGCCGCAGATTTTGTCTATGAAACCTGGTCCGAGCGCCGAATTCGCGTGCGTGTTCCAGATGGTGCGGCGAGCGGCCCTGTCTACGTAGAGACCGACAAAGGACGCAGTGCGCCCATGGAGCTGGCGCTCGAGTCAACGGTCGGAAGCAAGACGTACAGTGGCCGTCGCAGTTTTGCGGTGCAGTATGCGGTGGCGATCGACAGAATACGGGTCGATGAAGACGCAGGCGCGTGGAACCGGCTCTATCTATGGGTGCCGCGCGTGCAAGCGCTGCCGGAGCAGCGCAATCCGCAGGTCGTTACAATGGATGGAAGCCCGCTGTTTGAGGACATCTCCGGTCTGAGTGTCTTTGAGCTGGCAAACGTGACACCTGACCGCTCGTATCAGATTGGAAGAACGGTGCTGTTTGATCGATACGAAGTCAGGACGCAGGTCGAAGCCAACCGCGTACCCACGCAATACACCATCGATGACCGCTTTCTCAGCAAGTATCTGGGTGAGAGCGTCATCCTGCCCGTTTCCCACTCGGCGGTAACGGCAACCGTGCGCCAGGTGACCGCCGGCACGCAGAACCCGTATGTGAAGGCGCAGCGACTCTACAACTGGGTGCTGGATCGACTCACCCCGGAGTATCGCGAGGCCAGCAGATCGGCGACGGACGCCATCGAGTCACGCAGAGGCAATGCGTTCAGCTACGCCACGTTGTACGCGACGCTGTTGCGCGCCGCGGGAGTTCCTGCGCGCGTTATGGGTGGATACCTTTTCGACATCGACGGCACGCCGTTGCGACATTACTGGAGCGAATTTTTTCTGCAGGATTTCGGCTGGGTACCGGCCGACCCGGCACTTGGCGATGCCATGCACGCCGATCGGCTCCCCGAGCGCCAGAACGCGAGGGCATTCTACTTCGGCAACCTTGATGCCGGGCGTATCACGTTTTCGACCGGATTGCTTCCGGCTCGCGCGCTGCATATCGACGGAAGGCGTCGTACCGTGCATGAAGCCTACTCGCTGCAGACGCATCATGAAGAGGCGGTGGGCAATCTCATCGAGTACCGCAGCCGCTGGTACGACTTAAGACTGCTCGGCGAGTACCACTAAGACGGCACCTCGCGATTGACAGTTCCTGTTCTTTGGCCTACCCTTGAGCAAGGTCTCTTGTACCCATTTCATGGCGGTGCTGACTCCGACAGCAGCCGGCGTGACCGGTGCAAAGCCGTGGCGCCAGACACAAGGAGTATCTCGTGAGTCGTATTCAGTCTGTAGACCCGGAATTGTTCAGTATTATCGGGAAGGAAGAAGATCGGCAACGCACCAAGCTGGAGCTCATCGCTTCGGAAAACTTCGCCTCGCCGGCAGTTCTCGAGGCTGCCGGAACCGTTCTGACCAACAAGTACGCCGAGGGCTATCCCGGTAAACGCTACTACGGCGGATGCGAGTACGTCGACATGGCCGAGGATCTGGCGCGCGACCGCGCGAAGAAGCTCTTCAACGCCGAGTACGCCAACGTTCAGCCGCATTCCGGCAGTTCCGCCAACATGGCGGTCTATTTCGCATTGCTGAAGCCGGGAGACACTATCCTGGGCATGAGTCTGTCACACGGCGGCCATCTGACCCACGGCAGTCCGGTCAATTTTTCCGGAAGTCTCTACAAGGTGTTCAGCTACGGCGTGCAGCGCGACAGCGAGACAATTGACTACGATGAGGTGACGCGTCTGGCGCGGGAATCGCAACCGAAGATGATTATCGCCGGCGCGTCGGCCTATCCGCGGTTCTGGGATTTCGAGCGCTTTCGCGCGATTGCCGACGAGGTCGGGGCGTTCCTGGTAACCGATATGGCGCATTTCGCCGGCCTCGTGGCAGCAGACCTGCATCCGAGCCCGCTTCCGGCCTCGCACGCGGTCACCACAACCACTCACAAGACGCTTCGGGGGCCGCGCGGCGGCATGATTCTCATGGGCAGCGACGGCGAGAACAACCTCGGCATTGTTGCGCCCAAGTCGGGCCGTACCAGAATGTACTCGGAGCTCTTCGACGCTTCGGTAATGCCGGGGATCCAGGGCGGGCCGCTGATGCACATCATTGCGGCCAAGGCGCTGGCGTTCAAGGAAGCACTCGAGCCCGGGTTTGCCGCGTACCAGAAGCAGGTGTTGGCCAATGCACGAAGGCTGGCGCAGTCGCTGGCGGACGGTGGCGCACGCATCATATCGGGCGGCACCGACAACCACCTGATGCTGATGGACGTCACGCCGTTCGGACTGACCGGGAGGGACGCCGAGACCCTGCTCGATGAGGCAAGCATTACGGTTAACAAGAACGCCATCCCGTTTGACACCAAGAGTCCGCTGGTCACCTCGGGAATCAGAATCGGTACCCCTGCACTGACCACTCGCAGCATGACCGAGGCCGACATGGATACCGTTGCAGCGTTCATACTCGAGGCGCTCAAGAACTCGGGCAACGAGAAGCGGATCGCGGAGATACGCGATGAAGTAAACCGGTTTGCCGCGCAGTTCCCGCTTCATGCAGAGGCCGATCGTTCCGATAGTTGAAGCAGGAGAGCTTCATTGACAAGTCTCGGGGCCGATTCTTATACTACAATGGTGTAGACTCATGTTAGGAAAGGTATGAGCAGCCCACTACAGCTTTCGATGGTTAACTTCAACAAGGGTGCCTACATCATTGTTGAAGGAAAGCAGAACGCCGACTGTTTCTACATTATTCGATCCGGAAAGGTACGTATCAGCAAAGAGGTCGAGGTTGTAGAAGAAGAAGGCGGGAACGTCCTCGGCCCCGGTGACTTCTTTGGGGTTGTCTCAACCATGTCGGCGCACAGCCACATCGAGACCGCCCAGGCGCTTGCCGACGTCTCTCTGATTGCCGTCCACAAAGACAACTATCACCTGCTGATAGAGAAGAACACCCCGGTCGCGATGAAGATCATAGAGGCGTTCTCGCGCCGCATGCGCTACCTGGACGAGGCGCTGGCTCGAATTACGTTCAAGGATTCGGTTGAGGCCGACATAAACCACCTGTTCTACGTCGCCGAGTATTACGCCCGGCAGAGTCAGTACAATCAGGCCTACTACGCCTATTACCAGTATCTCAAGTATTGTCCCCAGGGTGAGAACGTGCAGTCGGCGCGCGAGCGCATGCTGAAGATCAAGCCGTACTCCAAAGCGGTGTACCTCGACGGCAACGAGCAGGCATTCACGCGGACCTATCCGCGCGACACCATGGTCTTCTGCGAGACAATGCCGGGCAGGGAGCTCTACATTATCCAGAAGGGCAGCGTGAAGATCACCAAGATCGTCAATGACAACGAAGTGCTGCTCGCCGTGCTCAAGCAGGGAGATATCTTCGGCGAGATGTCGCTGATCGAGAACAAGCCGCGTTCCGCATCGGCGGTGGCGTTTGATGATGCGGTCCTGCTGGCGGTCAACAAAGAGAACTTCGAGCGCATGGTGGCAACCCAGCCGCAGATCATTGCGCGACTCACCACCCTGCTGGCTGAACGAATCTGGTTCATTTACAAGCAGCTTGCCAATACGCTGCTTACGGACAAGGTTGGCCGTCTTTACGATGCGTTACTGATCCAGCTGGAGAAGGCGCGCGTTCCAATTGTGAGCGGCGAGGACTACACCTTCGGGTTTGGCACGCGAGAACTCATCAACATGGTCGGGCTGCCGATGACCGAGGGTAACCAGGCAATCCGTGAACTGCTGCGCAATACCAAGCTCAAGGCGATGGAGAACCGCATCTACACCAGCGATGTGGAAGAGATTGCAAAGCAGGCAAGTTACTACCGCAAAATGCAGAAGATAGAGAAGGCCCGCCGCGAACAGCGCCGCATCAGTTAGCGGCTTCCGTCACGGGCCTGATCGACACCGGCTTCTGTCAGCGCTTCTTCTTACTGCTGCCGATGATCTCCAGCGCGTCATCTAACGTCAACTTCTCGATATCATCAGCAGACTTTCTTTCATCGGGAAGTCCTACATTCTTGGTGCCGTACTTGATATAGGGGCCGTACTTCCCGTCGTAGACCGCAACCTTCTTCTTGGTCTTGGGATCACTGCCGAGGTCCTTCAGCACTCTGGAACGTCCACCGCGACCCTTCTTCTCTTCTGCGAGCAGTTCCAGGGCGCGCTCAAGCGTGACGCTGTAGACGTCATCGTCCTTCTTGAGTGAGCGGTAATCGCCGTCATGTACCACGAACGGCCCGAAGCGGCCGGTGTTGGCCACCACTTCTTTGCCGGTTTCAGGATGGTTTCCCAGGTTGCGCGGCAGGCTCAGCAGCTTCAGCGCGGTCTGGAGGTCGATCTGGCGTGCGTTCAGCTCGCGCGGCACCGCCGCCCGCTTTGGTTTAGGTTCTGCTTCGGTCTTCTCCCCCAGCTGCACGTACGGCCCGTACCTTCCTACCAGGCAGTAGACGTTCTTGCCGCTCTCCGGATCGACTCCGATCGGTTGGGGGCCGTTCTTCTGCAGCTCGATGAGCTCTTCGATGTCATCCTCGGTCAGGTCCGCCGGTGCGACCTCTTCCGGTATCGAGGCGTGCACCGGCTCATCGCCGTTGGCCTGGTGAACGATGTAGGGTCCGTAGCGGCCGATCTTGACCTCCGTCCCCTTGTCGAGTTGCGGCAGGACGATGGTGCGCGACGCCTCCGGCTTGATCTCGTCTTCGTGCGCTGCAACCTGCTGCTTCAGCCCGTTCTCTCCGAGGTAGAACTGCGTCAGATACTGCAGGTGGTCGCGGTTGCCGACGGCGATCTCGTCAAGCGCGTCTTCCATGTCCGACGTAAACCGGTAGTCGATCAGGTCGTGGAAGTGGTTCTCCATCAGCTGAATCACGGCGAATCCGGTGAAGGTGGGCACAAGCGCCGTTCCCTGGCGGCGCACGTAGCCGCGCTCATACAGTGTGCTGATGATGGTGGCGTAGGTGGAAGGCCGTCCGATCCCCTCACGCTCGAGCCGTTGCACCAGCGACGCCTCGGTGTAGCGGGCCGGAGGCTTGGTTTCGTGATAGAGCGCCTCAAGCGACTCAGCCGCCACCTCGTCGTCGGCCTTGAGCTCCGGCAGCAGCACCTCCTTGTCGTCAAGCGCCAGCTCCGGATCGTCCTTGCCTTCAACGTAGACGCGCAGAAAACCGGGTACCAGTATCCGGCTTCCCGACGCGGTAAAGATACAGTCGCCAACGCCGATCCTGACGCTGATCTGCAGCTTTTTTGCGTCCAGCATCTGCGTTGCCAGGGTGCGCTTCCAGATCATCTCGTAGAGCGCCTTGTCTTTCCCCGTAAGTCTGGTATTGGCGGGGTGAACGAAGTCGGCACCCGCGGGACGAATCGCCTCGTGCGCCTCCTGCGCTTCTTTCGAACGGGCGCTGTACTGCCGCGGCTGCTCCGAGAGGTACTGCTCACCGTACAGATCACGCACGCTTTTGCG
>PWMO01000422.1 GCA_003558175.1 Spirochaetaceae bacterium | reverse complement strand
TCCCGCCAATCAGCTTGGAGACGTGATCCAGGTGATTGAGAACGTCATGGACGGCAGCGTGCATATGTACATCGGCGGAACCTCCGAGACGAGTATGTATCAACCCGAGTTTGCGGTGTTTGACGCGCCTTACCTTTTCCGCGACTATGATCACCTCATGAAAGCGTCGGGGAGTGAAGTGGTTGACGAGATGAGCGACCTGCTCGAAGCGAACCACGGGGTTAAGATTCTCTCGGCTCAGCTGTATTACGGTACGCGGCATCTAACGACGCGCAACACCCCCATCAATGAGCCTGCAGACCTTGCCGGTATGCTCATTCGGGCACCAGATCAGCCGATCTACCTCGAGGCTGTTCGAGCGATGGGCGCAACTCCCACTCCGGTTGCTTTCTCGGATCTCTACATGGCGCTGCGGCAAGGTGTGGTTGATGGCCAGGAGAATCCCATCCCGACCATCTACACCTACAACTATCACGAGGCGCAAGGCTATATCATGCTGACCGGACATATGCGCCGTGTGAACGTGATTGGCGCCAACGCCGCCTGGTACAACGGGCTTCCCGCCGACCTGCGGGACCTGATCGACCGCGCATGGGACGAGGCGGTTGCCCTCAACAACGAGCTCACCCTTCAGGAAGAGATCGACATGCTCGAGAGCCTGAAAGAGCTTGGTATGACCGTTGTCGAACCCAACGTTGATGCTTTCCGCGAGGCTGCGGAGTACATACCTTCAGTGTTTGCCGACGAATGGGGCGACTTCTTCCAGCGGCTGAACGAGATTCGGTAGTCGGATCGGAACTATCGAGCCGTAGCTTGACGGCCTTCGGTTTCGGTCCCGACTCGAAGAAATCGGGTGCCACAATCTTTGCGGCACGGAACTCTCTGTTCCGTGCCGCTCACCGTTTGAAAACCGACTTGAGTCCCAGTTTTGCAGGGAGACCATGAACACAAAGACTAGTAGATTCGGCGTTGGCGTTGAGCGGGTGATTGACTACGTATGCATCGCGCTCATGAGCGTCGCCTTCGGAATCACGTTCGCACACATCATCGGGCGCTATGTGCTGCGCGCGCCGATTTTCTTCTCGGAAGAGCTTGCTCGGTACTGCTTCATATGGGCGAGCATGCTGGGAGCAAGTATCGTTCACCGAAACGACGAACACACATCAGTCACATATTTCGTTGGCTTGCTACCTCCCAAGGTTGGAAAGATTCTGTACATTGCACGGTCAGTAATCATTCTGCTGTTGCTCATTGGGTTGTTCTACCAGGGAGTGAGACTGTCCTACGTACGCAGAGGGCTCCGACTGGCAGCGCTTCGTTGGTCCTGGACGTGGCTGTACAGCTCCCTACCGGCCGGGGCGCTACTCATGATCTTTTCAACCGTCAAGCATATCCGGACCAAGGTCCGCGAGTTGCGGGCACATTGATGCGGGAGGGATAGTAATGCTGTTTCTCATCGGTGGCTTTCTGCTTCTGATAATAATCGGGTTTCCAATTGTCTTTTCACTGGCAATTACGTCGTTTCTGTACCTGCAGGTCTACAGTATTCCGTTGAGTACGATAGCGCAGCGGATGGTGGTCGGGATCAACAACTACGCACTGCTGGCCGTTCCGTTCTTCATTCTGGCCGGTAACCTGATGAACAACGGTGGTGTTACACGGCGGTTGTTCCGTTTTGCATCCGCTATGGTTGGTTTCATACCCGGAGGGCTGGGACACGCCAACGTCGTTGCCAGTATGATCTTTGCCGGTATGTCCGGAGCGGCAATCGCGGACGCAGGTGGCCTGGGAACCATCGAGATTCGCGCGATGAAGGATGAAGGGTTTGACGCCAACTTCTCCGCTGCAGTGACGGCCGCGTCGTCGACCATTGGGCCCATCATTCCACCAAGTATCCCGTTGGTGATTTACGCATCGATCGCGAGCGTGTCCGTTGGAAGACTGTTCCTCGCGGGAGCCGTTCCGGGCCTGCTGATGGGTGTTGCATTGATGACTATGATCTACGTGATCTCAAAACAGCGCAAGTATCCCGTTCACGCCAAATTCAGCATCAAAGAAGCTGCGCTGTCATTTGCCGACGGGTTTCTGCCACTCCTTACGCCGGCGATTATTCTCGGTGGGATTTTGTTCGGTATGTTTAGCCCGACTGAAGCGGCGATTATTGCATCGTTCTACGCGCTGATCCTCGGCATGTTCGTGTACAAAGAGATCAAGCTGAAGGATCTGGCTGCGATCATTCTGGAAACGGTCAAGACCACGAGCATGGTGATATTCATCATTTCAGCTGCTTCCATCTATGGCTGGTTGCTGGGACGAGAGCAGGTTCCACAGGGTGTAGCGCGGCTCTTATTCGCCATATCGGAGAACCCGCATGTAATCATGCTGATTGTCATCGCCTTCTTGATGGTTATCGGGTGTTTCCTGGAAACAACCGCGGCCTTGATACTTCTGACTCCGATTCTGGTGCCGCCGATGATGATGCTCGGGATCGATCCGGTGCATTTCGGACTGGTGATGGTGTTAACGCTGATGATTGGGTTGATCACACCGCCGGTCGGCGTAGTGCTCTACATCATTTCCAGTGTGGCGAAGGTCTCTTTTGAAGACGTTACCCGGGCAACCGCGCCATTCTTGATACCACTCCTGCTGGTGCTTATTTTGGTTGCCTTCGTTCCTGATCTGGTGATGTTTCTACCAACCTGGTTGATGGGATAGTCGGCCGATAGGCGTTGTATGTTTGCCGTTTCCTGAAGCGAAGTACATAGATTCTGGAAGCGGGAGTTGCATGAAAGCGGGTTTCCGGCGTGGTTCAATTCCGACGCCGGGAACCCGTTTTTTCTGTACGTACACAAATAGTTATGATATGATCGGCTCGGCTACCAGCTAAATCTTTCTACTCACAAAGGAAGCGAACCGATGCTTACGAATCCTGTTTTTCTTTCGGTCATCATTATGATCGCGTTGTGCCTCCTCAAGCTGAACGTGCTGCTGTCGCTGATTGTGGCGGCGCTGGCCGGCGGGGCGCTTGCGGGCATGCCGCTTGGTGAAACCATGAGCACACTGATCGGCGGTATGGGCGGTAACTCGAGTACCGCGCTGAGCTACATTTTGCTTGGGATGCTGGCCGCCGCACTGCACAAGACCGGTGTTGCCACGGTGCTCACGCGACGGATCATGCAGGCGGTCAAGGGCAAGGGATTGGTCCTGGTGCTGGTGATTGCCTTTGTGGCGTCTCTGTCACAGAACCTGATCCCGGTGCCCATCGCATTCATCCCCATCGTCATTCCGCCGCTGCTGGGCGTCATGAACGCGCTCAAGATCGACCGCCGCGCGATTGCCTCGGCGCTCACCTTCGGCCTCAAGGCTCCCTACGTGGCGCTTCCGATCGGCTACGGCTGGATCTTCCACGGAATCATCAGTGATCAGATGGCCGAGAACGGACTGGTTGTCGACCAGGGAGGTATCTGGCACGTGCTGTGGGTGCTGGGCGTTGCGATGATCATCGGGCTTCTGATCGCGGTGCTGTTTACGTATCGCAAGCCGCGGGAGTACCAGGAACTGGAGATCCCGGGGCTCGACACGCGCGAGCACGACGCTGATACCCGCATGACGCGGACGCACTGGGTCGCGCTGGTCGGCGCGCTTTCGGCGCTGGCAATTCAGGTGAGTCCGCTCGGTTCGCTGCACATCGGCGCCATTGTGGGGCTGGCGATCATCGTGATCGGCGGGGCAATCAAATGGAGCGATATTGACGAGATGCTGCACAGCGGTATCGGCATGATGGGTTTCATTGCCTTCGTGATGCTGGTGGCGGCCGGATACGGCTCCGTGATCCGCGAGACCGGCGGCGTGCAGTCGTTGGTAGAATCGGCCGGAGTACTGTTTGGCGGCAGTCAGCTTATCGGTGCGCTGGTCATGATCCTGGTCGGCCTCTTCATCACCATGGGTATTGGGACTTCGTTCGGCACGATCCCGATCATCGCGGCCATCTACGTTCCGCTCGCGGCAAGCCTCGGGTTCAGTACGTCGGCAACCATCCTGCTGATCGGTACGGCGGCGGCGCTCGGCGATGCCGGTTCACCGGCGTCAGATAGTACGCTGGGACCAACGGCCGGTCTGAGCGTGGATGGGCAGCACGACCACATCTGGGACACCTGTGTACCCACCTTTCTGCACTATAACATTCCGCTGATTGTCGTAGGCGTGATTGGCGCGCTGCTGATCTAACCGGGTGCATGGCGCTGTGCGCGGTGTGGCGCTGCACGTTGTGCAGAGCTGCACGTCGCGCGTAACACCACTCGTTGTGGCGGGGGGCGCCGGCTGAGGCCGGCGGCTTCCGGCTGTTTGCCGACCGCCCTGTTTGCTGGCAGCGCTCTCCGCGGGGGGATGCCGTTTCCGGCTACTGCTGATCTTCTTCGCTGCCCGGCAATTCCAGCATCTTGACCGCTTGAACGGCGTTGCCTGCTATCCCCTTGATCGAGCTGTACATGTGGGTGGTGTTGAGCAGCACCTTCTCGATCTGTTTCTCGCGTTTCTTCCATTGCGCCTGGATCGCACGTTTCTCACCTTCGAGATCCTGCTGCATCTGCGCAAAGCCTTCGACAATCGCCTCTACCTGAAGCTTGAACTCGGTTCCCGTGAGGTAGCTGTAGAGCATCTCCATCTTGGAGCCTTTGTTCTCCTGGCTGGCCACGGCGCTGCTGAGTTGAATCAGCGTTTGGCGCAGGACCGCAGAAAGGCCTTTGAACTCGCTGAAGCTGCAGATCCAGATGCCGTCGCGCATGCCCATGTGATCCATGTCGCCGGGCATGGCCTCGGTAACCAGGACGCCGATATCGGCATTCTTGTCGCGAATGTCGTTCTTGAACTTCTCGACCCACGCCGGCTGAAACGCCCTGGTGCGCTTGCTCTCGTAGTAGATGGTGCCGCAGTTGGTCCGCCGGCGCGTGTTGACGGTCTGCAGGCAGTCCGCTCCCTGGGCGCCTTTCTTGACTTCTTCAACGGTGTCGAGCGGATACGCCTCGCGCAGCCAGGATTCTATGGCCAGCTCCTGCACTTCGCCCCAGCTCTGTGAAGAACCCTGCTCCGCTTTGCGCTGCGCTTCGCTGAGCTGCTTGCGCAGCTGTTCAATCACTGCCTCGCGTTCGTTGAGTCGCAGCTGGTTCCGGTCTTCGAAGTCTTTGCGCAGCCGCTCGCGCTCTTGTCTGAGCGCCTCGTTGAGTTTCTTTTCGCTCTCGGCTTCGATGGTGGTCTGCAGCTCGTCTTTCTCGCGTTTCAGGCGCTCGATCTCGGAGCGAGAGCGGTTGAGCTCCTTGACCTGCTCCGATTTCTGCTTCAGCTCCTGCTCCAGTCCCTGGATGCGTTCCGCCTGGGCCTGCTCGGCCTCGGTGGTGATTTTCTGCTTCAGCGCCTCGGCTTCAGCCGTCAAGCGCTGCTTGAGTTCGGCCTCGCGTGCTGCCAGCTGCTGCGAAACGGACGCTTCGACTCGCTCCTTCACCGACTTCTGTTCGCGCTCAAGCGCCTCGCGCTGGGCGTTGAGCGCCGCTTCGCGCTCTTCGATCGCGCGCGTCTGCTTCGCGAGCTCGGCGTTGTACTCCTTCTTGAGCTTCTCTTCCAGCTGGTGGTAGACAATCTCGTTTACGTCGATCGCAAAGCCGCACTGCGGGCATTTGATCTTTTCGGCCGATTGCGCCATTTCGAACCTCCGGGGCCTGTGCGCTGAACCTGCTCCAGCCTGCTCGCAGACTGAGCCGCTGCGCGCTGCAGCCTGAACCGCATGGCCGCACCTTAGCAGATTCCTCCGCGCATGTCATTTGATGACGCAGAGCGGTGATGACGTGGAGCGGACGGCCACTGCGTTGCGGGTGAGCGCAACTTGCGCTACGCTGGAAGGCGCAACCTGAGGAGGCACGCATGACCGCAGAGGAGCGAATGCTCGGTGGATTGCTTGGGGCGGTCGTGGGAGACGCGCTCGGCGTTCCGGTTGAGTTTGCCAGCCGTGAAGAATGCAGGCGCAGCCCCGTTCGCGACATGCGGGGCTACGGCAGTCACCACCAGCCCGCGGGAACCTGGAGTGA
>PWMO01000023.1 GCA_003558175.1 Spirochaetaceae bacterium | reverse complement strand
GCTCGAGACTTTTCTCGAGATCGCTCCGCCGCCCTCGCCGCGACCGTCCGACCTGCGCGAAGTCCAGCCCGCGGAGGAGAAGTTCTCCGGCTTCATCTTCAAGATCCACGCCAATCTGGATCCGCGTCACCGCGACCGGATCGCCTTTCTGCGGGTCTGCTCGGGAACGTTTCGCCGCGACAAGCCGTTTCTGCATGTACGGCAGGGAAAGAACGTGCGCTTCTCGACGCCGTACAACTTCATGGCGAAGCGCAAGAGCGTCATTGACGAAGCGTACCCGGGTGACGTCATCGGGCTGTACGATCGGGGCGACCTGAAGATCGGAGACACGCTGACCGAGGGCGAGGCGTTCACGTTCCAGGGGATCCCCGCCTTCGCGCCGGAGATCTTTCGCGAGCTGGTCAGCACCGACCCGATGCGCTCCAAGCAGCTTGAAAAAGGCATACGCGAGTTGACCGAGGAAGGCGTGGCGCAGCTGTTCACGCAGGACATCGGCCGGCGCAAGATCGTGGGCACGGTTGGGGAGCTGCAGTTTGACGTAATCCGCTACCGGCTGGAGCACGAGTACGGCGCTGCGTGCAAGCTGGAGCCGCTCGCATTCTCTCGCGCCTGCTGGATCACTGCCGAAACACCGGCGGCGCTGAAGGCGTTCACCCGCTTTCGCGAGCGCCAGATCGGCTACGACAGAGACAGAAACCCGGTCTACCTCGCCGAGTCCGAGTGGATGCTGCGTTCGACCATGGAAGCTCATCCCGAGATCACGTTCCACTTCACCTCGGAGTTCACTACGCGAACCCGCGAAGCAATGGACGCGGCCAGCTGAGGCCGCGCAACGGCCGCGCCCGGCGGACGCTTTGCCCCTCCGCCGCGCTCACCGTATAATAGCAGTCAGATGAAGCTGTTCCGCGCCGTCATCCGCGTATTGCGACTCATCGGCGAGATGCTCTGGCAGAGCTATCGCGAATGGGTGCGCGATAACGCCGCGCGTCTCTCGGCCGCGCTCGCCTACTACACCGCACTCTCGCTGGCGCCGATGTCGATTGTGCTGGTGATGGTGGCGAGCTGGTTCTTTGGCGACACCGACGGGCTGAGCGGTGAGCTGCTGCTGTTCCTGGAGGCGGCGGTCGGACCCGAGATCGTGGTGTTCTTCCGCAGTCTGCTGCACACCGCGGAGCGGACCGGCACCGGTTACCTGGCCGGGGGTATCGGGCTCTTTGCGGTGCTCTACGGCGCCTCGCGCGGGCTGATGTGCCTGCGCGAAGCGCTGAACAAGATCTTCGGCTACGAGGCGGCACCGGAAAGCCGGCGCTGGCTGGCGGTACTAACCGGTAAGCTGCTGACGATCGGTATCACCATGCTGATCCTGCTGGCAATTCTGATCCTGCTGTTCATCAGCCCGTTTCTCGGAGCGATAGAAAAGGGCATCCTTGAGATGCTGCCGATCATGGCGGTGGCGCACCTGTGGACGGCACACGGTTCCACCTTCGTGCTCGCAACGCTCTTTTTCATGGTCATCTATCACATTCTGCCGGCACACCGGCTGCGGTGGCGCGACGTCCTCCCCGGCTCGCTGTTTACCGCGCTGCTGTTCAAGGCGGGCGACACCGTCATCCGGCTCTACCTGCGGCGCACGTTCGTTACGTCGCTGTTCGGCGCCGCCGGCTCGTTTGTAATCGTACTGCTCTGGCTCTACTTCCTGGCGCAGATCATTTTCTTCGGGGCGGAGTTCACCTTCGTCTACCTTACGCGACTCGGCCGCATGAAGCCGAGAGAGGCTCAAACAGATGAAACAGAAAACAAAGCAAGAAAGCCCCGCAATTTCCGGAGTGCTCAAGCTAAACGCGCGTGGCTTCGGTTTCGTGCTCGTTCCCGACCAGAGGGACCTGTTCATTCCGCTGGACAACCTGGGTTCAGCAATGGACGGAGACACCGTCACCGCAGAGATCGTTCGTGACGTCAAAGGGAAGAACCCGGTCGGGCGAATTGTCGAGGTTACCGAGCGCGGCGCGAACGAAATAGTCGGCATCTTCCGCAAGCAGGGCGGCAGCGCCACGGTAATTCCCGAGACCGACGAGCTCAAGCGCCCGATCTCCATCGCTGCCGACAAGGTCAAGCCGCAGAGCGGCGGCCCGGCGCCACGCGACGGACAGTACGTGCTGATCAAGCGCGAACGCACCTCCCGCTCCAAGCAGGAGCCGCAAGGGCGGATTATCGAAGTACTGGGCAACGCCAACGACACCGGAATAGACCTGGCGCTGATCGCGCGTTCGAAAGGCCTACGGACCGCCTTTCCGCAGGCTGTGGAGAAGCAGGTGCGCAAACTGCGTCCGATCTCGCTCAAGGCGGAAGCCCGGCGGCGCGAAGACCTTCGCGACGAGTTGTGCTTCACCATCGATCCGCAGACCGCCAAAGATTTTGACGACGCGGTTTCACTGCGGCAGCTGGACAGCGGGATGTTCGAGCTGGGCGTGCACATCGCCGACGTTACCGCCTACGTGGATGAAGACAGCCCGCTCGACCTGGAAGCGCGCGAGCGCGCGACGTCGGTCTACTTCGTGCAGCAGGTAATCCCGATGCTTCCCGAGCGGCTTTCCAACGACCTCTGCAGCCTGAAGCCGGACGAAGACCGGCCGGCCTATAGCGTTATCATGACGGTGAACTCCCGCGGCGAAGTGGTGGACTACCGGATTACCGAGACGCTGATTCGCAGCAAGCAGCGATTTACCTACGAGGAGGTGGAACGCATCATCGGCGGAGAACCGCACCGCCACGCGCGCACGGTACACCTGATGATGGCGCTGAGCCTGCTGCTGCGTCGGCGGCGCGAAGAGGTGGGGAGCGTTGACTTTGACGTCCCGGAACCGGTGATCTCGCTGGACGAGAACGGCATCCCGTACGAAGTTCGTCCCAGTGAGCGGCTCGATGCGCACCGGCTGGTTGAGGAGTTCATGCTGGCGGCCAACCAGACGGTGGCACTCCACATTGCGCAGGCCGAGGCGTCGTGGCCGTTTCTCTACCGCGTACACGAGAAGCCCAAAGAAGAGGACGTGCGCTCCTTCCTGACCCTGCTCGAGGGACTGGGGATTCACTACCGCGTGGCCGGCGAGCTCGAACCGGAAGACTACCGCAAGATCCTGGACATCATCGAAAACATGGACTTCAAGGATTTTGTTGAAAAGGTGGCGCTGCGCTCGATGACCAAGGCGGTCTACAGCACCGAGAACGTCGGCCATTTCGGCCTGGCGTTTGACGCCTATACCCACTTCACCTCGCCCATCCGCCGCTACGCCGATCTCGTGATCCACCGCCTGCTCAAGCGCTACGCGACCATGAAGAAGCCGCCGCGCAGCGCACGCAAGCTCGAGAGCGGGCTGCAGGAGATTGCCGAACACTCCACGGCGCGCGAAATACGCGCCACCGAGGCCGAGCGCGAGTACACCCGACTGAAGTCGATGCAGTTCCTGGCCACCAAGGTGGGCGAGACCTACGACGGGGTGATTGCCGGGGTTACCTCCTTTGGGCTTTTTGTCGAGCTGACTCACTACCTGATCGAGGGTCTGGTACACGTCTCGGAGATGCGCGACGACCACTACGAGTTCGACAAAGAAAACTACCAGCTGGTGGGCAAAGACTCCGGAGCGGTCTTCCGCCTCGGCGACCCGCTGCGCGTCAGAATCAAGAGCGTATCGCCGGAGGAACGCAAAGCGGACTTTGTGATTGCGGACGGCAGGGCGGACGGCGCCGCCGACGGCGCTGCGCCCAAGGGTGACGGCGCTGCGCGGCGGGGTAGCGACGCGCCGCACGGTGACGACGGCTCCCGGCGGGGTGGCGACGAGCGGGAACGTGACGCCGGGCCGGACGGAAGCCCGCGACGACGACGCAGGTCGGATAAGGGGGCCGCGCGCGCCAGGGCGAAGGCACGTGAGAAAGCACGCGACAAAGCTCCTGAGAAGGCGGGTGAGAAATCGCGCGAAAAACCCAAGGCCGGCGGCACCGATCGCACGCGGTCAGGGTCCCGCCCCCGCACACGATCCGGCAAGCGGCGCAAAGAGGGCTGAGCCATGCAGCAGGAGCAGCACTCACCGGCCGGTGGAGGGACTCACCCGTGGCAGCCTTCCAGCTGGCGCGACAAGCCGGCCCGGCAGCAGCCGCAATACCATGACCGCGAGGAACTCGAACGGGTAGAAGAGCAACTGCGGGAGTATCCCCCGTTGGTGTTCGCCCAGGAGGCGCGACTGTTGCGCGAACAGCTCGAGCGGGTTGCACACGGTGAGGCGTTCCTGCTGCACGGCGGCGACTGTGCCGAGACCTTCGCCGACTTTGCCGCACCAAGGATCCGCGACACCTTCAAGGTGCTGCTGCAGATGGCGGTAGTGCTGACGTTTGCCGGCTCGGCGCCGGTGGTCAAGGTGGCTCGCCTCGCGGGTCAGTATGCCAAACCGCGCTCATCGGCCGAGGAAGAGCAAGACGGGGTGCGGCTGCCGAGCTATCGCGGCGACATCATAAACGACCGCACCTTCACTCCGGAGGCACGCCGCCCCGATCCGGAGCGAATGATCACCGCCTATCACCATTCCGCGGCCACGCTCAACCTGTTGCGCGCCTATGCGCAGGGAGGACTGGCCGACCTGCACCAGGTCGGCCGCTGGAATATGAGCTTTGTCGAGGCAAATCCGCTGCGCGACCGCTACCAGAACATGGCCGAACGCATCCGCGAGACATTGCGCTTCATGGATGTGATGGGCATCAATTCCGACACCGCACCGGTGATCAGGGAGACGCAGCTTTTCACGTCGCACGAGGCGCTGCTGTTGAACTACGAAGAGGCGCTGACGCGGCATGATCCGCAGACGGACGAGTGGTTTGACTGCTCGGCGCACTTCATCTGGATCGGCGATCGCACCCGCGGTCTCGAGGACGCCCACGTTGCGTTCTGCCGCGGCATCGGCAATCCGGTCGGCGTGAAGATCGGTCCGCGCACCACCGCAGATGAGCTGCTGCGACTGATTGACCGGCTGAATCCGCACAACCAGGCCGGGCGGCTCACCCTGATTACCCGCATGGGGGCCGACACGCTGGCGCGCCGGCTGCCCGATCTCATTCGCGCGGTTCAGCGCGAGGGCCGCACGGTTGTCTGGAGCAGCGATCCGATGCACGGCAATACGGTGACCACCGACGGCGGACTCAAGACCCGTGACTTCGACGCGATCATGCGCGAAATTCGGCGCTTCTTCGAGGTACACGCGGCCGAGGGCAGCTACCCCGGCGGCATTCACCTGCAGATGACCGGCGAGCACGTGACCGAGTGCACCGGTGGAGCATATCGGCTGAAGGCGGAAGACCTGAGCGCCCGCTACCGCAGCTATTGCGATCCGCGGCTCAATGGCGACCAGGTGCTCGAGCTTGCCTTCCTGCTGGCGGACAGTCTCAAGCAGATGCCGCGCGGCTACTCGCCCTGACGCCGCTCTATGTAGGTCTTGATGTCCAGCACCGGTGTTCCGTCGAGCAGGTCGATCTGCCGCACGTTCAACCTTGTTCCGTCGCGGCCGACCAGCTCCATCCGCGATACCGCGATCGGGTTAGGCCGGTACGAGGCGCGAGCGCCAAAGACCCCGATCGGCTCCTTCGCGCCGTCGGGTACGACCAGCATCTTGCGCACGTCGGCACGGTGCAGATAACTGACCACCAGGATCCAGCGGCGCCGTTCAATCAGGTGCAACCCTTCCTCGTACTGCGGAAACACCTCGATCCAGCCTTCGGCCTCGGGCGCGTACCACGGCTGCCTTGGCAACTGATCAAGCGAACGAACCGGCGAATGCACGACGCCGATTGGTTCAAAACAGATCGGCGTCGCCGAGTATGGGTGTGGGGTGGCTTCGGTTTGCATCGGGCGCAGTATACCACAGGCCGGGCGTCGCTTCGTAGCGCTGTGCGGCGTGGCCTGGGGCACCCGCGGCGCTGTGCGACGCTTTGTTGACACCCGCTGTCGACGGCGCTATAGATTGATAGCGGCTGCGGCAAAGCGGTGCGGTGACGGGAGACGGACAAGATGCTGGATATCAGAGAAGAGATCGAAGGCTGGACCGCCCGTGGTCTGCGGC
>PWMO01000278.1 GCA_003558175.1 Spirochaetaceae bacterium | reverse complement strand
GGGGCTCGAGAACTACGTGGACAAGCTGACGCGCATGATCGACGAGTCGGGCATCAACACGCTGACCGTAGTGATGATGGAAGTACCGTGCTGCCGCGGGCTGCTGCAGATCGCGCAGGCGGCGGTGAGCCAGGCGGAGCGCAAGATCCCGATCAAGCAGATGATCGTCTCGCTCGAGGGCGAGATACAGAACGAGGGCTGGGTCCTGTAGACCGCAGCCCTCGGGGCGCGACGCGTTCAGGGCAGTGCAGCGCGGTGGTTAGTTCATCATCTCCTGCACGCGCTGTTGCAGCTCGGGGTCCTGGGTCAGGGCAACGTATATCTCGTTGAAGCGCTCGACGTCGAGGCCCTGGTTCTCCACAACCTGAGACATCTGTACCTGTGACTCTTCCTGGATGCCCTGCAGTTCCTGCTCGGCCACGCGGTAGCGGTTCTCTTCGTCGGAGGTGAGAGGCTGATCGAGTTCAAACTCCGGGCTGTGCTCGGACTGATAGATCTCGTTGAATCGCTCGGTTGAGATGCCCTGTTCGTCCAGTACGCTGATCATGTCTTCCTGGGTCTCCAGCTGCACCTGCTCGATCTGCTGCAGGGCGTCAACAAACTGACCCAGTTCGGAATCGCTCACGTCAACGGGCTCGGGGGCTTCGCCGGGGAACATGTCCTGTGCGGCTCCAAACGCCGCGACGAGCGCTACCATCACTGCAACTATGGCAAGTTTCTTCATGTCTTCTCTCCTTTTCAGGTGGTATTCACTGATGGAACAACCAATCTGCCTCCAACGATAACAAGTTCGTATCCACGCGTCATCCGCAGAATGTCAAGATTGTGTCAAGAGTGCCCGCCGGCAGCCCGCCGGCAGCGAACCGGGTTGACATGTATATTTTCAAAATATACATTGTACCTGAATGGAAACCGTCTCGTTGCCGGAGTTCAAGGGATTCGAGGGGGACGAAGGAAACGTCACCAAGAACTGGGAGTCTCATCGCGTGAGCCCGCTGGAAGCGGAGCAGGTCTTCTTCAACCGGCCGTTGATTGTAGCCGACGACCTCGCGCACTCTCGGCAGGAGCGTCGGTACTATGTTCTGGGTCAGACGGATGATCACCGCGGTCTATTCGTGGCCTTCACGGTCAGAGACCACCGGATCCGCGTGATCTCCGCACGCGACATGAGTAGAAGAGAAAGAAAGGCGTATCAAGGATGAAGCAGATACCGAAGTTCGAGAGCGAAGAAGAGGAGCGCCGGTTCTGGTTAGAGCATGATTCGACTGAATATGTCGATTGGTCGAAGGCGCGTGTGGGGCTTTTCCCGAACCTGAAGCCGTCTACCAAGACAATCTCGTTGCGGCTGCCGGAATCGATGCTTGCAGCGCTGAAACTGTTGGCCAACAAGTGGGACGTACCGTATCAGTCGCTCGTCAAAGTCTTCTTGAGCGAGCGGATCGAGTCGGAGTTGCAGAAACACGATCCGCAGCGAATCGAGCGCTGAGCGCTTACTGCCATGAAATTCGGTTGGTAGGTGAACGATTTTCATGGTATAGTTCTGGGTATGTACGTTGCACGCACAGAGCTGCTGGGCCGGATTCGGACGGCAATTGCGCGCAGCCCCGTCACCGTGTTGACCGGCCCTCGTCAGTCGGGCAAGACAACGCTTGCCCGAGAGCTTGTCTCCGAGGATTCCATCAACTACTTTGACCTGGAAGATCCGGTCAGCCTGGCGCGGTTGGAAGAGCCGCGCACCGCTCTGGAACCGTTGCGCGGCCTGATTGTGATTGATGAAGTGCAGCGGCGCCCCGATCTGTTCCCGATTCTGCGCGTATTGGCCGATCGCCGGGGAGAGCCCGGGCGGTTTCTGATACTTGGAAGCGCCTCCGGAGACCTGCTGCGACAGAGTTCGGAAAGCCTTGCCGGACGTCTGGAGCGTATTGAGATTGGCGGCTTCACCCTTGCCGAACTCGGGCCGGAGAACGCGCAATCGCTCTGGCTCCGCGGCGGGTTACCACGTTCGTGGCTCGCGCAGAGTGAAGCAGCAAGCTACGCCTGGCGCAAGCAGTTCGTTCAGACGCTGCTTGAGCGCGATCTGCCGCAGTGGGGAGTGCGCGTGCCGGCAATCGCCCTGCTGCGTTTCTGGACCATGCTGGCGCACTACCACGGGCAGACCTGGAACGCCGCAGAACCGGCCAGAGCGCTCGGCGTTGCTGCCTCGACGGTGCGCCGGTACCTCGACCTCCTGAGCGACGCCCTGATGGTCCGTCAGCTGCAACCGTGGCACGCGAACCTCGGCAAGCGGCAGATCAAGTCCCCCAAGGTGTACGTCCGCGACAGTGGGCTGCTGCACCAGCTGCTCGGCATCGACAGCCACAAGACGCTTCTCTCGCACCCCAGGCTTGGCGCCTCCTGGGAGGGCTTTGTGATCGAACAGATCCTTTCCTCAGAGGCATACGATGAAGCGTGGTTCTGGGCCACGCATCAGGGTGCAGAAATCGATCTGCTGCTGCGACGCGGCGATCGGCTGCTTGGCGTTGAGTGCAAGCGTGCCGACGCACCCAGGCTCACACCGTCCATTCGTACCGTACTGCAGGACCTTGGGCTTCACCAGGTGGCCGTGGTCTACCCGGGCGCGACGTGGTACCCACTCAGCGACAGGGTAGAGGTAGTGCCGCTGGCCTCGCTGGCGCAGCAGCCCGGCCGGCTATTTGCAGCGCAGCGCGCGCAAAGTTGACCTTGCGGGTCCAGTTTTACTACTTTCAAAAGCAGGACCAAGGAGGACCCGGGATGACCCAAACCAAACGCTACGAGAAAAAGCGCTACAAGGCTCGATTGGTGACCGTGACACTGCTGGTGTCTGCGGCGCTGGTGATGTGTGCGGCGCCCGGCGTGAGCCAGGAAGCGCCGGGAGGGGTGATAGAGTCCGAGCGCGAGACGTTTCGCCTGGTGGAGGTGACGCGCGGCCTGTCTCACCCGTGGAGCATTGCCTTTCTGCCCGACGGAACGGCGCTGGTTACCGAGCGGCCGGGCCGGCTGCAGCGGCTGCACGCCGACGGCTCGACTGAGCAGATCTCAGGCCTGCCGCAGATTGCCGCCGGCGGACAGGGCGGGCTGCTGGACGTGGCGCTTGACCCCGACTACGACCAAAACGGCTGGATCTACTTCACCTACTCCACGCCGTATGACGGCGGCTCCGGTACCACCGTTGGTCGGGCGCGGCTCTCCGGCAGCTCGCTGCAGGACTTCGAGGAGCTCTTCCGCATGGACGCGCCGGGAAGCGGCCGCCTGCACTTTGGCTCGCGCATGGCGTTTCTGCCGGACGGAACGCTGGTCTTCTCAATTGGTGACCGCGGCCAGATGCAGCGCGCGCAGGACCCCATGGATCACGCCGGTGCGCTGCTGCGCATCAACCGCGACGGCTCGATCCCGCAGGATAACCCGTTTGTGGGAGACGCCAACGCGCGTGACGAACTCTACACCCTGGGAAACCGCAACCCGCAAGGGCTGGCGGTGCATCCGCAGACCGGCGTCCTGTGGCAGACCGAACACGGCCCGCGCGGCGGCGACGAGCTCAACATCATAGAGGCGGGCAACAACTACGGCTGGCCGGAGATGTCGCAGGGCGTTGACTACCGCACCGGACAGCCCATCGGACAGGGCACCTCGGCCCCCGGCATGACGCAGCCGGTGGAACACTGGAGCCCGGCAATCGCCCCTTCAGGAATGGCGTTCTACTTTGGCGAGCAATTTCCCGAATGGGAAGGAAGTCTGTTTCTGGGATCGCTGGTTGACCGGCACCTGCTGCGGCTGGAGCTGGACGGCAACAACCGCGTAGCGCACCAGGAGCGCCTGCTGGACGGAACCATCGGGCGAATCCGCGACGTACGCCTGGGACCCGACGGCAACCTGTGGCTGCTGACCGATGATTCCAACGGCGGTGTCTACCGGCTGGAGCCGGTGCAGCAGTAGGCGCGCGGCGGGTTGACCTCGGTGAAAGTCTGGTAGCCGACCGAGAACAGGTTGAGCGGGCGGGGCGTGCGCTCGATGCCAAGGCGCCTCGCTTCCTCGGGGTCGCGCTGGCGCAGCAGGTCAAAGAACGCGTAGCGGGCGATGGTGTTCATCTCGCTGAGCTCTCTGCCCAGCGCGCGTTTGCCGGCGACCGCCGCCAGGTAGCGGCTCCAGATGCCGCGTTCGGCTGCCGCCTTGATGAAGGCAACGGTGAGGTGGCGCGCCTTGAGCTGCTCCGCCGGGCTGAAACGGGTGTCGTAGACTCTGCCCACCGGCAACAGGCGCCGGATGAGCACTTCCTTCTTGCGGCGCAACAGCGGGCGCAGCGCCTCTTCGTCCAGCTCGCGTTCCGCCACGGTGACAACAAAGTGCAGCGCTTCGCAATACACCTCGGTTGCCGCTGCCGCAAACTGCTGCGGCGTTGACACCTTTCTGCGGTTCGATTGTCGACCCGAATTTTTCAGCAGATTATTGAACATAGCGTGTCCTTCCGCGTGTCCTTGCGCGTGTTCTTCCACGTCTCGCTCCATATCGCGCTGTGCGTGCTGCAGCCGCTGTGCCGGCTGCAAGAGCGTGCAGCGGAGCGGCATACCGCCGCCCCGCGCACGGGTTCGCACACTACAGCGGTTGCTGCCAATCTACGTACCAACCGGTCTCCGGCTGAGCGGTTGGCGAAAGAGAGCTGTGCAGTTCCGACTCGCTGCCGTCCGGGGTGACCGACTGCACGGCAAACGCGTACCGTCCATAGCCGTCGGCCAGCACTCCGTTGGAGACTTCAAACTGCAGCTCGTCGGGGCCGGTGGCGCCGAGGTCGTTCCAGTCATCGGCCTCAACGTTGCGGTAGTAGAGACGGTAGGTGTCCACCGCGTCGGGCGGCGCGTCCCATGCCAGCGAGAAGCTCTCGGCCCTGATGGTGATCATCTGGGCGGTGATCACCGATCCGTCGCCTCCGTCGCCGTCTTCGGGCGAACCGCGGCCGTCAGGTGACCCCACCGGGATGTCTGCGCCGTCAAGCATTGCCAGGAAGGGCAACGTGCACCCGCCGGTGCCGAGCAGCGCCGCAAGAATGATGATAATCAATAGTGGCTGACTTTTTGGGATACGGTGATTGCCATAGGCTCTCATGATATCCCTCCGCAGGATCGAACGAAGTTCGTTGTCTGCGGCTAATAAGCAAAGGGCGGGCCAAGTGCCGCGTCACACGGCGCGCGTCGTGGTTGCTTTTATCTATCGTTATTCAGGATATAGAGTTGCGGGCGGAGCATTGCGCGGGTCCGTTGTGCAACGCGGCGGGCGCGCGCCCGAAGGCGGGTAACAGCATCGAGATTGCGAACACAGGATCGTAACTGCGCGGGGCAGACGCCGGACCGATGGGCCCGGCGACCGGTGGGATCAGCGGCGGGCGTAGTTCTGCTCGAGCCAGTCTTTGTAGGCGCCGCTGCGGACGCGGTTGACCCACTGGGGGTTGTCGCGGTACCAGGCGATGGTGGCGTCGAGGCCGGAGGAGAACTCGTGGCGCTGCTTCCAGCCCAGTTCGGCCTTGATCTTCTCGCACGAGACGGCGTAGCGGCGGTCATGACCGGGGCGGTCCTTGACGTAGCGGATCAGGTTGGTGCAGCTCTCGGGCGGTTGACCGAGCACGCGGGCGACCTTGTCGCAGATCGAACGCACCAGGCGGATGTTCTCCCATTCGTTCTCGCCGCCCACCAGGTAGGTCTCGCCGTTTCTGCCCTGCTGCAGGATGCGCCAGATGGCGTCGGCGTGGTCTTCCACGTAGAGCCAGTCGCGCACGTTGCGCCCGTCGCCGTAGACCGGCAGATCCTTGCCCTCCATGGCGTTGAGAATCATCAGTGGGACCATCTTTTCCGGGAACTGGTAGGGGCCGTAGTTGTTGGAACAGTTGGTAATCATCGTCGGCAGGCCGAAGGTACGGTGATAGGCCCGCACAAAATGATCAGCCGCCGCCTTGGACGCCGAGTAGGGGCTGGAGGGATCGTACCGGGTCGTTTCGGTAAAGGCGCCCGTCGGGCCCAGGCTGCCGTATACTTCATCGGTGGAAACATGGAGAAACCGAAAATCGGAAGCAACATGTCCACCCTTCCAGGCCTCCAGGCTCGCCTGAAGCAGCTTGAATGTGCCCGTCACATTGGTT
>PWMO01000151.1 GCA_003558175.1 Spirochaetaceae bacterium | reverse complement strand
TTAATTCCGTTGCTGAGCGATCTGGTTGCCGCCGTCCGAAGCGTAATGGCCGAGCAGGAGCTGCACTGTCCGCTCATGATGGTGAGAGGAGACGGATCACTAATCAGCGCCGAGACCGCGCAGCAGCACGCCGTGCAGACTATTCTCTCAGGCCCTGCCGCGAGCGTCGTTGGCGCGCAGTACCTGCACGGGATCGACACCGCCTGCGTGGTCGATATCGGAGGTACCACAACCGATATCGCAATTGTCCGCAACGGCCGCCCCGTGGTCAGTCACGACGGCGCGCGGGTTGGCGGACTCAACACCATGGTTCCCGCGGTGCAGATGCACACGGTGGCACTGGGAGGCGACAGCGTTGTGCGCCTGACCGGATCACCGCTCACAGGCGGTGCCGGCTTCAGCTTTGGCCCCGAGCGCGTCATTCCGGCAAGCCTTGCCGCAACGCGCTTTGCCAACGCCCTGGCTGAGCTGCAGTTTGATGCCGATCTGCCGGTCTCAGGTTCCGCCGCCGGCCGAGCGGAGACCCCCGCTGCCCCCGGGGTCGACCCCGTGTACGGTGCGGCGGCGGAGCTTTCGCAGGCGGTTCGCGGAGGGGTGTTTCTTTCGGTGGCTGAGCAGCCGCTTGATCGCGCTCTGGGTGTCGGGGTCGGACCTGAGCTCTCGCCGTCGCAGGAGCGGCTGGTCAACGCCATCAACGGCCGGTTGGTGTCACGGGCCAGGCTGCTGGCCGGTGAGCGCTCACGGTACTTGTTGCAGCGCGACCTCAGGCGGTTGCTGCAGCGCGGCGTTCTGCAGCGCAGCGGATTCACGCCGTCGGACGCCGCGCACGTGCTCAACCGGCAGGCAAACTGGAACCGCGACGCAGCCGAACTCGCGGCGCTGGCACTGCTGCCGGCGCCGGTCGGGCAGCCGGTGCCTCAGCCGGGCGAGCCCGACGTCGGTGTGCCTGACACACCGGCCGCGGAGTGCGCCGCCGACGTTGCCGCCCGTGTTCTGGACGGGTTTGTTGCCGCCTCGGCGCGCGCAATTGTGGCGGCGGTAATTGGAGAGAACTCGACCGAGCGCATCGACCTCTCCGGCCCGGTGGCGCGACTACTGCTGGACCCGGCGGTGCGCGGCGTCGCAGACTCGGCGCAGGACGAGCTCCTGTCAACTCGTATCAGGTTGAACTGTCCGATTGTAGCGGTCGGAGCGCCGGCAGCGTGTTACTATCACGACGTAGCCGCCGTGCTGGGAACGACCGCCATCATCCCCGAGCACAGCGAAGTAGCCAACGCGGTTGGCGCGGTTGTCGGCGAAGTGCTGGAGAAGGTGACGGTGCGAGTTACGCCGCTTGACGGCGGCGAACGGTTCCGCCTGCAAGCGCCTCAGGGACCGCAAGACTTCAGCTCGCTTGAGCAGGCCCGGACGGCGGCGCACCAATTGGCTGAGCAGGCGGTGCGGCTGCAGGCGCGCAGCGCCGGGGCAGGGGAGTGCGAAGTAAGCATCGACGAACAGCGCAACACGGCGATTGTGAACGAGGGCGAGATGCTGATTGAGCTGGTGGTGCACGCCACGGCAATCGGGCGTCCTCACCTCGGCCGTGCGGCGGACGCGCAACGCAGCGACGGTGCGGACAATGCGGAGCGCCCTCGGATGCGGGTTCGATAAGAGCGACGGTTCACGTGTACAGAAAGCTGATTTCGTTCTTCGCTCCTCTCAGCCTGATGCCGATTTTTATGTTCGCCACGCACACCATGACCGACGCTGCGCTGGCCCGATTGCCCGCGCCGGAAGTGATGCTTGCCGCCTTCGCGGTGGCCAAGAGTCTCTCGCACGTGCTGATTGCGCCAACGCTGGTGCACCGGCAGGTTACCGTTGCCATGGTAGAGAGTCAGGCTTCGTACCGGATCGTCCGTGACGTGTTGCGCGTACTGAGTGGTTTGGTGTTCCTGGTGATGGTGATCATCGCCTTCACGCCCATTTCCGACTGGGTCTTCGGGCGCGTGATGGGACTGGGCTCCGGCCCGGTATCTGGCGTAGCGCGCAACGGGTTTCGCTTCATGGTGGTGTTGCCGCTCTTCTCGTACGTGCGGAATGCACGGCAGGGGATCGCGATTCGTCTCGGGCGCACGCGGCTGGTGCCGGCGGTGACCGCGATTCGCGTGCTGGCGGCGATAGCGGTGCTGGCGACCGCGGTACGCACGGAGTTTGCGTCGGGGATGGCGGTGGCGACACTGGTCTGGGTTGGCGGCATGGGGCTCGAAGGGATTATCCTCTCGGTCTTGATTGCCCTGCCGCACGGCAGCTGCTACCGGGCAACGCGGCAGATCGCGCGGCGGTCGGGTACGGCCGCGGACGACGCGCTGCTCACGCACGCGGTCGTCAGTCGGTTCTACCTGCCGCTGATCGCGATGCCGGCGCTGGGAATGCTGATCCTGCCCTCCATCAATGCCAACCTCGCCCGGCTGCCGTCTGCCGAGACCACGATCGCGTCGTTTGCCGTGGCTCACGGGCTGGCAATGCTGTTCGCGAGCCCGACGTTGCTCCTCTACCAGGCGGTGCTCGCCTTCTACCGCCGCGGATCGGCGGAGAACCGCCGCATCCTCGAATTCTGCCTGGTAGTGGGCGGCGGGTTGAGCGGTACTCTGTTACTGCTGACGGTCACGCCGCTGGGCGGCTGGTTTGCGGTGGCGGTTATGGGGCTGTCGCCGGGGCTCGCCGGACGGATGGTTGCGGCGTTGGGGGTGTTCGCTCTGATGCCGCTGGTATCGGCGTGGCGCGACTATTCGTGGGGCGTGCTGATGCACCATCGGCGCAGCAACGTGATCGGCCTGGGCCGCGCCTGTAACCTGGCGGCGGTCTGGCTGGGTATGGCACTGGCCGTGATCCTGCGACCGGTCTGGGCCGGAGTACTGCCGGCGGCCGCGGTTGGCGCCGCCGCTTTTGTGGCCGGTGAGGCGGTGGAGGCACTGGTAGTCGCCCATCGGGCCCGGAAATGCTGCGGCGACATGACCGACCCTCCGGCCGGCATGCCGGGAACCCCGACCGTCGCGGCCGGCTCCGCCGGCACGGGCGCCGGCCGGTCGTGAAATATCACCGCCCTGCTTGACGTAAAACGCAGATTTGAGGTATCTTCCACCCAATACGTCTCCTTCGTCTAGTGGTTAGGACACCGGGTTTTCATCCCGGCAACAGGGGTTCAACTCCCCTAGGAGATGCCGCTACGCCCGATGAACCACCGCGTTCATCGGGTTTTTCTTTCTCCGGCCCCTTCTCAGCAACCTCCTTTGCGCGCACGGTCGATTGTGCGGGCCAGCCCGGCAGGCGGCGTGGCGGCGTCAACGGTGCGAACGGGAGCAGACTACCAGGGCCGCGATCGCGCCGGGATCCAGCCCATGAGCGTCAGGATTGTCACCAGGACCACGGACCCGCAGCCCTGGTCGAGGACCGCGAGGGGAGGGAAGACCAGGCAAAGGATTACTCGACCACAACTCATTGCAAACTCCGTGAGGCATCAGCCTCTCTATTGTTTTCGGCGGTCACGCTTTCCAGCAGCAGCCTTCCTCCGTCAGTTTCGCGTAACCGTTCGAGCAGCGGCCGCTATCGTCGCTCCGTCTCCTGTTGCGGCTCGCGCTCGGTCAGCGGGAATGCGGTTCTCACCAGCGGCAGATAGCGCACAAAGCCTTCGGCGTACTGTATGGTGCGCTTGGCCCAGTTGGCCGCCTGGAAGCCGCGGTGGGTGGCAAAGTGCTGGTAGTAGAAGACCAGCTGCGGCTGACACGCAAAGCGCTTGATGGCCTCCGCCTTGACCTCGTAGGTCTCGTCGATGTCGATGTAGGTATCGGGGCTGAAGTTGTTGAACTCCGACATCGGCACGGTGCTCTCAAAGAAATACAGATTGGGGAAGTGATGTGCCGGCGTGCTCGGGAACGATCCAATCTGCGATGCGTTGGTTACCGCGCGCACGACCGCTCTGGACGTTACCTGGTGGTCAACATTTGTCGGGTCGTCGAGCCAGTGGGTGAGCACGATCTCGGGACGAATATCGAGAACCCGCCTGGTCAGCATTCTGGTGCGGTCTTCATCAATGATGAGGGGGTAATCCTTGAACCCGCAGAACTCAATGGTTGCTCCCAGTACGTCGGCAGCGGCCTGAGATTCAGCCTGTCTGATTGCTTCGCACTCTTCAACGGTGCCGTCAGGCGAACTCTTCCAGTAGCCGCCGGACTCACCCCGGGCCCCATAGGTCAGGACGATGACGTGAACACTCCAGCCCGCTCTCGCGTATCGCGCGATCGTACCTCCGGCGCGCGTGCAGTAGTCCGCAGCATGCGCACTGACAACGAGGATATCTCTGCTTCCCATTGGCGGCACTCCTTTTCCGGCATACTAAGCCAACCGGTCGCCCGACGCAAGGACCTGAGCTCGTTCAGGCGTGGGCCTGGTCAGGACGCGCCGTACCGCCGCCGCTGACACGATCTTTCGCCTGGCATATACTGAACCACTGTCAGAACCGGCAAAACGAGCTCACCGCAGGGCGGTGTGACACGGCAGGATACAAATGCGGCGACACAATTCTTTACACGGCATTCTGGTTTCACTGGTTACCCCGTTCACCGATGATCGCCTTCGCCAAGATCTGCTGACAGAGAACATTCGCAAGCTGAACGCAACGCCGATAGAGGGCTATCTGGTCCTCGGCGGCAACGGAGAATACATGAGTCTGTCGGACCACGAGCAGACGCGAGTCGTTGCCACGGTGGCCGCCAACAGAGCGGATAAACTGCTGATCGGCGGAGTAGCGTGCGAATCGGTACAGACCGCAGTCGCAGCGTGCTGCAGGATGGCCGAAAGCGGCGCGGATCTGGTTCGGCTGATGCCGCCGCATTACTTTGCCAGACTGATTACTGACGAGGTGCTGACCCGGTTTTACCGCGAGGTTGCCGACGCTGCGCCGGTCCCGATTCTCATGTACAACGTTCCGCGGCTTACCGGCGGGGTGCGGATATCGGCCGACACGGTGAGGCGCCTGGCGGAACACCCCAACATAGTCGGTATAAAGGATTCTTCCGGCGCAGGGCTGTACGAGTTTCTTGCGGCAACCCGTTCTATTGCGGGCTTTCAGGTGCTTGCCGGTACCGCCGACGCCCTGTTTCCGGCGATGATGGCCGGAGCGTCCGGGGGCGATCTGTCGCTGGCCAACTACCTGCCGCACCGGGCGTGCGATCTGGTCCGTGCGGTCGCAGTGGGGGAGTTGCAGCGGGCGCGCGAGCTCCACGATACGCTGTGCATCCTCAACCGCACGATATCGGGCAGTTACGGTGTTCCGGGAGTCAAAGCGGCGATGGATATTCTGGGGTTCCACGGCGGCGAGCCACGCCGGCCGCTCCAGGCGTTGGCGGCTGAAGACCGAGCGCGAATCGAGGCGCTTCTCCAGTCGCGGGGCGCGATGTAGCGGAGTCGCCCGGTTTGCCTCGTGTTGACAGGCGGCTGCGATACCGGTATGACGCAACCATGACCGGTTTTCGCTTCGTCTCCGCGCTCCGCGGATACTCCATGACGCAGTTTCGTTCGGATGCCCTCTCAGGCGTTATTGTCGGCGTGATTGCGGTGCCGCTTTCGATCGCCGTCGCGATTGCCTCGGGCGTGGGGCCGCAGCAGGGGCTGGCAACCGCGGTAATTGCCGGTGTGATGGTGGCGCTGTTCGGCGGTGGCTCGGTGCAGATCAGCGGGCCCACGGGCACCTTTGTTGTGATCGCCTACGCGGTGGGTGTGCGGTACGGGTACGCCGGCCTGGCCCTCGCCACGCTGATGGCCGGACTGATGCTGATCGCGATGGGGGCAGCCAGACTCGGTCGCGTTATCCAGTTCGTTCCCTACCCGGTGGTGATCGGGTTCACCTCGGGAATTGCCACGGTGATTCTGATTTCGCAGGTGGGTGACCTCCTGGGGATGGGGCTGACCGACGCACCGCCGGACGCACCGGCGCGCATCGCGGCGTACCTGCGCGCCTACGGCAACATCCGCTGGCAGGATGCGTTGGTGGCCGCCGGCACCATTGGCATCGTGGTCGGGTGGAAGCGCGTTTCGCGACGTGTCCTGGGTGCGCTGGTGGCAATTGTGGCGGCAACGGTCGTCACCGCGCTGCTCAACGCGCCGGTTGTCACAATAGAGAGTC
>PWMO01000147.1 GCA_003558175.1 Spirochaetaceae bacterium | reverse complement strand
GCTTCGTACAGATCTAAAGCTGACTCCCACGTTTCAACGAGCGCAACTTCCTCCGCCGATGCGTTGCGAATGCGCGCCAGAAGCTCGTAAATGCGGAGCGGGGTAGAGACACCAACGACACGCACCCGGTCAAGCCGCCGCAGCAGGAACTCATCTCCGAGCTGAGCACGGGTGTGTTCGCTAATGACTATGCCACCGGTATTGTACTGCTTGTTCACGCCCTCAAGCCGCGCCGCCAGGTTTACCGCGTGTCCCATCATGGTGTAGTCCATCTTCTGCGCCGTGCCCATGTTGCCGACTACCATCTCACCGGTGTTAATGCCGATGCGCGTCAGAAGCGGTGCCGGGCTCAGCCCCTGCTCCAGCACCGTCTCGTTGAGTCTGGCCTCGGCGCGCTTCATCAGCACGGCGGCGCGGCAGGCGCGCGCGGCGTGATCGTCGTGCGGTATCGGTGCACCGAAGAACGAAATGATGGCGTCGCCCTCGTACTTGTCGATGGTGCCGCGCAGGTCCAGAATGATATTGCTCATCTCGGTGAGGTAGTTATTCAGCAGGCGTACGAGGTCGGTCGGGTCCAGCTGCTCCGAGATGCCGGAGAAACCCTTCACGTCGGTGAAGAACGCCGTGAGGTGCTTCTTTTCGCCTCCCAGCTTGAGCTTGGTCGGGTCGTCGAGCAGCTCGTTGATGACGTCGGTCGACAGATAGTGGCCGAACGCGTTGCGGATGAAGCTCTTCTCGTGCGCGGTTTGCAGAAACTTGATAATCGTCAGCACCGCGAAGCTGAGAAAGACGGTCAGTGTGGGCGTGATCAGCGGCAGGTAGGCTCCGGTCAGAATAAAGACCAGCGCCCCCGCGGTAGAGATGCCCAGCACAAAGAGCAGGCCCACAATGATTGAGCCCAACGGCTCGAGCCGGCGCACCACAAAGGTTACCAGCAGCGCCAGTACAAACGCCGCCGCAACCGAGTACCAGCTCGACAGGACGGTGAGAAAACGCCGCTGCAGGATGGTATTGGCAACCGATGCGTGCGTGCCCACGTTCATGTATTCGCCCTCAAACGGATTGACCCCGATATCGGTGGTGCCGGTACCGGTGAAACCGATCATCGCGAACGTGCCGGGGAGCTCTCGCGCCAGCGTCTCGCGCGAACCCATCAGTGACTGGTAGATATCCCGTGTCGCGCCGAAGAACTGCGGTACCTCTTCCAGCAGCGGCTCGTAGTCTTCGCGCAGGCCGGGAGGCAGGTCTTCAACCGCCAGAACGCGGTTGATTTCGCCCAGGATAGCTTCTTCGGTCTGCTCGTCCAGGAACCGGCCGGTTTCGGCAAACATGAGCGCGCGCACCTCGCGGTACTCTTCCACCAGGCTGCGGTCGCCGCCGTCCATCACCTCTTCCTTCAGCTGCTCGGCGTAGTCATGCGCCTGCAGGATGTCGAACTCGGCGTCATAGAAGGAAAAATACCCCAGTTGCGCCATCTCGCGCAGATTGTGCAGCAGGTTGTCTTCCAGCCGCTTGTTGCGCGTCAGTTCCCAGAACGAGACGTGGCGGAAGCTGTCGTCAAAGGTGGCGCGCGGCCAGTTGATCAGGATGCGGTTGCCGTCCACCATCGGGATGCGCACGGTGCGCGTCTCTCCGTCGGGAAAGCGGGCGTCGGACAGCGTCAGGGTATTGTTCTCGACCGCAAGCTCGGGATAGTCCAGCCAGTTCAGCAGCGGCGCCAGCGCGAGCTGGGCAAAGAGATGCCCGTCATGCTCGACCAGCAGATCGACGCGCCGCCGTAGGCCGTCAGGGTCGATGACCACGTTGGGAAACCCGGCACCCGCTCCGTGACGGATCATCGGCATGATGGTGGGCCGTACGCCGCCGGCTTGACGGAACGGAGAACTGCCGCCGCCGATCTCGCCTGCAGGCACCGCGAACTGCTGTGCCGCAAACTGCTTCAGCTCCTCGGGAATGGCCGGGTCGGTCTGAGGAAGCATGTTGACGGTGAAGAAGGTAGAGCCGTTGAAGCGGGCGGCACGGCCGAAGTACTCGTCGTTGTCGCGGGCGATATCCCGCACCGTGTCCAGCAGGCGTTCCTGCGTCTGTTCGGTAATGTCGGCCAGATCGAAGACGAAGTCCTCGGCGTCGGTGAGCGAGATCGCCCCGGTGGCCAGGGCGTTGAAAAGATCGAGAATGCTGCGCCGGATATCGTTAAACTCGCGCGTGAACAGAACCGGGATCTCTTCGCGCAGCAGATGTGAATCGACGCCGAGCGGACTGCGCTCGACGTACTCGATATCGAGAACGGAGTGTCCTACCTCAAACTCCCGCATCAGGATCAGCCCGTCGGCAACAACGTCCCGGCTCCACGGCCAGATACCGACGTTGGCAATCGCGTCGTCATCGATATTGAGCAGCACGATTGCTTCATGCTGCTCGATGGGAGGTTTCAGACGCAACAACGCGTCATAGAGGCGCATCTCCACCACGTCCAGCGCTCCGAGCACGTTCAGCAAGGTGAACAGTGCCGCAAATGCCAGTGGTACCAGAAAGAGGATTCTGTCGGTCTTTTTCATCGTGCCTCCCGTTGCCTGTCGTTGCTTCCCGTTACTCGTCGTTGCCCGTCGAGACAAGAACAGTCACCTGCGCCCGAGCATAACACATTTCGCCCCGGTTTTCACATTCCTCAGCGCGGGGCTCAGGTACGCACGAGATACCAACGAGGTACGCGCGGCGCTCAAGTGCTCGCGCAACCGGCCCCTATTCTCATCAGGGCTAAAACATGGTACGGTACGCACATAATGCGTGTGCGTTCTCGACTGCGAAACCTTTGCATCCGCGCGCTGACCCATTCGATGGACGTTAAAACCATGGTAGAGCTTGCCGGGCGCATTCTCGGTGATTACGACCTCCATCGCCGCTGCGGTTTTCCGGAGAGCATGGTTATCCCGGATCACGATGCCGCGCGCCAGATCGTGAATGACCTGATTGAGACCTCCATGCTGCTGCGTTTCATCGGGCTGCTGGTTGAAGTAGACCAGCGCGGCTTTATCGGCCGTCCGATGCGGATTCATCGGATAGAAGAGATCTTCTCCGAGATTCGCGAGATGGGCCTGATCTACGACACCGAGAACCGGATGTTCGTAGAGAACGCGGTCAAGCAGCAGACTCCCAACTGGGGCGTCATCAGCGACGGGGACGTACACTACTTCGCCTTGCTGCGTTTCGACGTAGTGGGCAACTCGCGCCTGGTGCGCGAGTACGACGAGCACACGGTGACCAAGGCGTACGGCGACCTGCGGCGCCTGATCCAGGAGATCGTGCTCAAGCGCAACGGGCGGCTCTGGTCGTGGGAAGGAGACGGCGGGCTCGCGGCCTTCTACAGCGACGACGTCAATGCGGCGGCTGTCTACAGCGGCATGGAAATCATTCACGAGCTGTTTCTGTATAACCGGCTTGACTGTCCGCTTGCCGAGCCGATCCGTGTGCGGCTTGCGGTTCACAGTGGTTCCAGTGAATATCACAGCAATATAGACGATATTAAAAGTGTGACAATGCAGAAGGTGTGCCAGATAGAATCCACGCTAACGTTGCCCAACACACTGACGGTGTCGGACGCGGTGTTCTACAACCTCGATCCGCAGGTGGCGTCGTGGTTTGTCGGCGTCAGCGGAGACGGCGACTCGGCGTGCTATCGGTACGCTCTGAACCTGGAGAAATAGGCCCGGCATGGTCCTGGTAGTCTTTTCGGACAACAGACGCGCCCGCAGCTGCTTTGCCGCGCTTGAGCGCAGCCGCAAGTACTCGGTGCAGCACTTCCCGATGAACTCGCTGTCGCACTGGCTGAAAAACGGTCACGGTGAGGCGGTGGTATATCTGGACGTTGACGGACTCAACCCTGCGGTGCGCACGCGAACCCTGCGGCGGCTGGCGCGGCGCGAAGGCATAACCTGCTGCGTGCTCGACCCGAAAAACTCGGTTGAGGATCCGGCCGGACTGTTTCACGGCGGCGCAACGGACTACGTAAACCGGAGCGTCTTCAACGGCGGCATCTCGCCGCGACGGGTGGATGAGATCGTGGGGTTTGCTACCCGGCTCGACCAGAGAGTTGCCGGCCCGAGTGATGAACCGGCCGAGGCTCGTGAGAAGTTGCTGATAGACGGTCGTCCGGCAATTGTCTCAGGGAACGACTGGAGCGGGATCCAGCCTGCACGCGAATACACCTTCGGCATGCTGCTGGCCGAGATCGACAATCTCGCGGAGTATGCCAGTCAAACCAGCGAACGCTTCACCCTGTCAGTGGCGGAGGCCTTCCGCCGCTTTATCGAGCAGACCTTCGCACCCTATCGCGGGCGCCCCTGGATCTGGCACGAATCGGGCGGGCTGCTCCTGTTTCCCTTCAACGGGCGGACCTGCCCCGCAATCATGCCCTGTGTGCGACTGGTACTCGGCCGTACCCTGGATATGGTAGAGCGGTTCAAGCTCTCCGGCGGGCTGTCGTTCCGGCTCGCGCTCCACATCGGCAATACGGTCTACCGGGACAAAGGCGACACCGGACACATCGTATCCGACTCGGTGAACTTCGTGCACCACCTCGGTCAGAAGTACACCCTGCCGGGCCATTTTTCGGTCAGCAAGTACGCCTATGAACTGATTCCCGAAGAACTGCGTCCGCTCTTTCGTCCGGCGGGCGAGTATGAAGACAGAGTGATCTACCGCATGCGCCTGCCAATCCGCCCGCGATAGGATTGCGCGACTTTCGCAGCGCAATCGGCGGAACGCCGCGGCCTGAGCGACGCTCAGCGCACGGCGCGCCAGCCACTCTCCTGAGTGGGGGCAACCACCGCGAGCGTTTCGCTTTCGCGCGCGCGAGCCATCATCTGCGCAACCGCCTCTTTCCACACCTGGTAGTGTTCGGTCTGCTTGTGTTCCTCGGCGGCCTGTTCTGAGGCGTAGACCTCGTATAGGAGGTAGACTCCGGGTTCGTCCGGCTTGCGCAGCACGTCAAAACGCAGCACCCCCGGCTCGTTCAATGATCCTACGTGGTTGAGCTTTGTAGCCGCTTCAAACGCGGCAATCGAGTCCTGCTTTACCCAGACGCGTATCAGGCGTACGATCATTGTTTTCCTCCCGTTTGATCTGGTATAGTATGGTAACCTCGTATCAACAGGAAGAGCAATGGGGCAGAGAAGCTCACGGCAGAACCGTTCTCGTGGCAAACAGGGAGGGCGCTCGCGCCGTTCCAACAAGCCGGCAATTGATCCCAGAAAGGCGTGGATGCCTGATCCACCGCCGGCGCGGGAGTATCCACCGTGCACGGTATCGGGCGAGCCAATCGACGACATCTACTCCGCGATCGCCGATCCGCGGACCGGAGAACCTTCCAAACTGGACAGCGTGATCCAGAAGCTCACCGAGCAGGAACAGCCGGGCGAGAATGAGCGGATCTGCTATATTGGAGAAGGCCAGTTTGGCGTGGTGCGCGAAGTCAGCCGAAACGGCAAGAACGTGCTCGAGATTGTCAGGCGGATTCCGTATGAAGACCGGCACGCCAAACAACCATGGCGGCGTGAGCTGAGTCCCGGAATCAGTCGCGATTACGTGCCCAAACCCGAGCCCATCACCGAACTCTACACGCCGGAAGAGGAACGGACCTTTCCTCGTTTTGGCCGCGGCGGCAGCGGTTACATGCCGCGCTGACCGCGCATGCGGCGGCCACAAAGCCGCTGATACTTCACATCCGGGTGCGGTAGTTCACCTCTGCAATGCCGCACGCCATGCGCACCTGCTGCTCCGGGTTGCGTCGCGCCTTGACCTCCACCAGGCCACGGCGCGGATTCACCGCCACCCCCAGAACGTCCGGAATGGCCCGCAGACTCCTGGAGATCACTTCAGCGTTTTCTGCGGTGAGCTTGTCGACAACGTAGCGGTACACCTGGGGCTTTCCGATCATGCGAGGTCGAAGATAGCATGACCCCGTCGCCGGCACAAGCGCTTGCGGCGCTGTTTTCGCTTGACAAATATCAGATGGGGGTCGTAGCTTAGCGGTAAGAGGAACGCCGCAACAAAACCATGAAGATACAGCGTACGGTACTGATCTCGATATTCGCAATGCTGCTGCTGGCTGCGGGCGCCGCGGCGGAGGAAGACAGCGCTCCGGCTGGTGCGCCGGCCGGGCTTGAGGGGCTCCGTATCGCGGCGGAGGCTACCGCCGCG
>PWMO01000487.1 GCA_003558175.1 Spirochaetaceae bacterium | reverse complement strand
GGCGGGCTGCCGCATCCGGTATGCACGGTTCGTCGGCCGTACAGCTTCAGCGGCATGTCGGAGCTGTCGGCCAGCGTTGCGGACGCCTCACCCTTGTCCTCATCTATGGAGATGTTTCTGATATCCTCAGGGCTGCGCACGAGCCCTTCAGAGATCAGAAACCCGGTAACCAGTTCGTGCAGCGCATCGGGAAGGCACATCAGCGTGGCGATTGGCTTCCCGTTCACGTTCAGGTGCAGTGCATACTCGGGGACCACTACGTCGCTGGTCTCTTCCCAGCCGGAGACGGCGACCCTGGTGATGCTGACCGTTTGCACCAGTGATGTTTTTTCAGGAGCGGCGCGGCGGTTCATCGGGCACTCCATTCGGTACGATACTGCATGTCGAGGTTGATCTTACCGACTGTTCCGAACCTTGTAAACGAGCCGTACCGTTCGCGAGCCAGCGACCCCACGTGAACAGCGCGAACGGCAGCGGCCTCAGGCGTCACCGCAGGGTATCGGCCCGTAAAGGGCGCTTCGCCAGGCCGGCACGGTAGCCGAAAATATCCACAATTAGGGATTGAATTATCGATATAGCTACGCTATAATCGGCTCAAATCACACATCAGTCGTGCAACCGTTCGCAACAAGAGCGGCAAGCATCCAGGATGTGCCGAGCAGTGTAGCATCTGAGGGGCGCACGGAGATCGCGCGCAAACGCCGGACAGCGGAACTCGGCACCCAGAGAGGGAGGAATCATGGCGGTCGCAGTACCTGAGAGAGTCGAACTGGCCGAGAGCCTGGTGGAGTTCATCAATGAATGGAAAGACCAGCCGGGCAATTTGATCATGGTCTTGCATAGAACGCAGCTGGAATACGGCTACCTGCCGGAGCCGGTAGTGATGGAAGTGGCGCGGCAGCTGGGCACGCCGGCGTCCAAGTTGTTTGGCGTAGCCACATTCTACAACTACTTCAAGCTGACCCCCCCGGGACGCAACAGAATTGCAGTCTGCCTCGGTACCGCGTGCTACCTCAAGGGTGCGGGAGAGCTTACAGATACCTTCAGCGATCAGCTGGATGTTGCGGTAAACGGCGTGACCGAAGACAAAGAGTTCTCACTCGAGGGCGTTCGCTGCGTTGGTTGCTGCGGTCTCGCCCCGGTGGTCATGGTAAACGGTGAGGTGCACGGCAAGCTCAAGCCCGACGGGGTGCAGGGCGTGATAGAAAAGTATCGCAACGGGCAGGGCGAGTAGGAGCGCCGCCGAAGCGCGCCGATGCACTGGAGCCTGTCGGACATGATCCTCGACCTTGCTCACAACAGCATAGAGGCCGGGGCGGATCTGGTGGAGGTCTCCGTAGAAGAGCGGGGGGCGCTGATTCGTATCGAGGTTAGAGATAACGGCAAGGGAATGGATCGAGAGCAGCAGCAGAGAGCGCTCGACCCCTTCTACACCGAGCCGGGGAAGCACCCGGGACGAAAGGTAGGCCTTGGGCTGCCGTTCCTGGTGCAGACGGTGGAGCAGACCGGCGGTCGTTACGAGCTTGCGTCGGAGCCCGGCACCGGGACGCGGCTGCTGGTGGAAATCGAAACCACCAATGTGGACGTGCCGCCGCTGGGAGACCTCGCGGGGGCCGCCACGCTGCTGATGTGCTTCGACGGCGATTACGAGCTGCGGCTGCGGCGTCGCCGCACGGCAAGAACAGGCGGAGGTGCCGGCCTCGGCTACGAGGTCACGCGCTCTGAGTTGCGTGATGCGCTTGGGGATCTGTCGCTGGTGTCCAGCAGGTCGCTGGTCGGCCAGTACATCACCGGGTGCGAGAGCGAGATTGACGAGATCGAGATTCTATCGATGGAGGAAGAATAGCCATGGCTAAGATGACACTTGAAGAGCTGCGCAAGCTGCGTGAGAAGGCGCAAAGATCTATCCGGAGCCGTGAGTCGGCGGAAGACGACATTCACCTGACAATCGGCATGGGAACCAGCGGAATCGCCGCCGGGGCAAAGGATACGCTTGCGGCGCTCATGGCTGAGATCGAGAAGCACGCGGAGCTGAGCGTTTCGGTACGTCAGACGGGAGGTCTCGGGCTTGAACATGCCGAGCCAACCATCGAGGTGAGGGTTCCCGGGATGCCGGTCATCATCTACGGCAAGGTGACGCCGGACGTGGCGAGGCAGATCGTGCAGAAGCACCTGATCAACAAAGAACTGGTTGATGAGCATATCTACGATCGTCCGGCGAGTGACTTAATCGGGCCGGACGCGAACAAATAGCGCGGGCCGGTAGGCCGCAAAAGGGTAACGAGGAGGACCACATCCATGGCATACGCACAGTACTGTCTCATATGCGACGGCACAGCCTGTAATTCCAGCCAGTCCGAACGCATCTACGAACAGATCATGAAATACGTCTACGATCACGACCTGGAGAAGACCTGTCAGGTTGTGAAGACCGGCTGTTTCGGCTTCTGCGAACAGGGTCCGATCGTAAAAGTCCTGCCGGACGAGGCGTTCTATGTTCAGGTAAAGCCCGAGGATGCCGCCGACATCGTGCGCGAGCATCTGCTGAAGGGCCGCCCGGTCAGCCGGCTCATCTATCGCGAGAAAGACGCCGACAGTCTTGGTGCCGTCGACAAGATCTCGTTCTACCGCAAACAGGTGCGCGTCGTGCTGCGAAACTGCGGCTTCATCGACCCGGAGAGTATCGAGGAGTATATCGCGCGAGAGGGGTATCAGGGGCTGGAGAAGGCTCTGTTCGATATGACCCGTGATGAGGTGCTGGCTGAGGTCGAAAAGTCCGGCCTGCGCGGACGCGGCGGCGGCGGGTTTCCGACCGGTCGCAAGTGGCGCTTCAGCAAAGAGGTCGAGGCCGACCAGAAGTACGTTGTCTGCAACGCAGACGAGGGCGACCCGGGTGCGTACATGGACCGCAGTATCCTTGAAGGCGATCCGCACTCGATCATCGAAGCGATGGCCATCTGCGGCTACACGGTGGGAGCCGACCGCGGCTACGTCTACGTCCGCGCCGAATACCCGCTGGCGATTCGACGCCTCGAGAAGGCGCTCGAACAGGCGCGCGAGTACGGACTGCTGGGAGCCAACATCCTCGGCAGCGACTTCTCGTTCGACATTGAGATTCGGCTTGGTGCCGGCGCGTTTGTCTGCGGTGAAGAGACCGCGCTGCTGATGTCGATTGAAGGCGAACGCGGTATGCCGGTTCAGCGCCCTCCATATCCCGCGGTCAAGGGGCTATGGGGCAAGCCGACGGTCATCAACAACGTGGAGACGTTGGGTAACATCCCGGTGATCATCACCCGCGGCGGCGACTGGTTCGCCGGCCTCGGCACCGAGACCAGCAAGGGCACTAAGGTGTTTGCGCTCACCGGGAACGTCAATAACTCGGGACTGATCGAGGTTCCGATGGGTATCACGCTGCGCGATATCGTCTTCAACATCGGGGGCGGTATCCCCGACGGTAAGGCGTTCAAAGCGGTGCAGAGCGGCGGTCCTTCGGGAGGTATGATTCCGGCTGAGCACCTCGATACCCCAATCGATTATGAATCGCTGGCAGCGCTCGGCTCGATCATGGGCTCCGGTGGTCTTATTGTCATGGACGAAGACGACTCCATGGTCGACGTGGCCAAGTTCTACCTGGGCTTTACCGTCGAAGAGTCGTGCGGCAAGTGTGTGCCGTGTCGTGTTGGTGGACGGCAGATAGAGAAGCTGCTGGAAAAATTTGCCGACGGTGAGGGAACGCCGGAGGACCTGGACAAGATGGAAGCGATCGGCAAGACGATGATCAGCGGATCGTTGTGTGGGCTCGGCAAGACCGCGCCGAACCCGGTGCTCTCGTCCATCAAGTATTTCCGTCACGAATACGAAGCGGCGTTCAAGAAAGACGTCGCCGAAACAGCTTAAGGAAACAGGAACCGAGGAGGAGCCACACATGCTCAACGTTACAATAGATGGAAAGAGCCTGCAGGTCCCAAAAGACACAACCCTGCTTCAGGCGGCGCTTGACAACGGAATCGACATCCCCCGTCTTTGCCATCATCCGGACCTCGTTCCGTCGGGCGGTTGCCGCCTCTGTCTGGTCGAGATCGATGGGTACAAGGACCCGGTGCCCAGCTGTACCATGGCGGCAACCGAAGGGATGGTGGTCAAGACCAACAGCGACGAGCTGCACAAGCGTCGTCGTGACGCCGTCGATCTGCTTATCTCGGATCATCCGATGGACTGCGCGACGTGCGAGAAAGCGGGTGATTGCGGCCTGCAGCAGTACGCGTATATCTACGATCTGAAGGAAACCACGCTCGAGAAGGAGATTCATCGCGAGCTGGTGCAGGACGACAACCCGTTCTTCCTGCGCGACCACAAGTACTGCATTCTCTGCGGACGCTGTACCCGGGTCTGCACAGAAGTCATCGGTGCCGATGCTATTGAGTTCGGACAACGCGGTATTCACACGTACGTAGCTACTCCGTTTGACAGCGAGATGCGTGATTCAAGCTGTGTATTCTGCGGAAGCTGCGTCCAGGTCTGTCCGACTGCCGCATTGCTGCCCAAACAGCGTATGGGCCAGGGGCGCGAATGGGATCTCGAAAAGGTCCGCAGCGTCTGTCCGTACTGCGGCGTCGGCTGCCAGGTTGAGTACCTGCTGAAGAAAAACGGTGACGGCGTGCCGAAGATAGCCTATGCCCGCGGATTTGAAGGCGGCGCGGCAAACGGAGAGTTTCTCTGCACCAAGGGCCGCTACGGCTGGGACTTTGCCCAGAGTGACGATCGTCTCACCGAGCCGTTGATGCGCAAAGATCTGGCGAAGCAGCTGGGTCTCACCGACGAGGACTGGCAGATGCCGGACGGCAGCCCGCTGACGGCCAAGAACGCCATCGACAACTTCATTCCAGTCAGCTGGGACCAGGCGCTGGATGTAATTGCCGAAAGGGTTGCCGACACCGTCAAGAAGAACGGTCCTGACAGCGTTTTCGGTCTCGCCTCGGCGCGCTGTACCAACGAGGACAACTACGTTTTCCAGAAGATGATGCGCGCCACCATCGGCACCAACAACGTTGACCACTGTGCCCGCCTCTGTCACTCCAGCACGGTGGCGGGTCTGGCCAAGTCTTTCGGCAGCGGCGCGATGACAAACGGCCAGCGCGAAGTACGTGATGTGGACTGTCTGTTTATCACCGGCAGCAATACTGCCGAGGCGCACCCGGTGCTGAGCTACGAGGTGATTCGCGCGGTGAAGAAGGGTGCCAACCTGATCATTGTCGACCCGCGCAAAATTCCGCTGACCAGGCACGCAACGCTGCATCTGCAGGCGCAGTCGGGAACCGACATCTTCATCTTCATGGCAATGATGAACGTGATCCTGCGCGAGGGCTGGGCCGACATGGAGTTCATCAAAGCGCGCACCGAGAACTTTGAAGAGTTTGCCAGGAGTGTCGCCGAGATTACGCCGGAGGTTGCGGCCGAGCAGTCGGGCGTGCCGGCGGCGGACATCGAGAAGGCCGCTCGCATGTACGCACTGGGCGAGCGCGCGTTCGGCACCTCGATTTATGGCGACGAGCGTGGCCATTCCTCGATTCTCTATTCAATGGGAATTACGCAGCGTAGCAACGGCACCAACCTGGTTCTGACACTGTCGAATCTGGCGATGCTGACCGGAAACATCGGCAAGCCCTCAACCGGGGTGAACCCGCTGCGCGGGCAGTCCAACGTGCAGGGCGCCTGTGACCTCGGCGCACTTCCCAACGTCTACCCCGGCTATCAGGCGGTTACCGACCAGGCGCTGCGCGAGAAGATGGCCAAGGCGTGGGGTGTAGAGGCATTGCCGGATAACGTTGGTCTGACGGTCGTCGAGACCATGCGTGCTTCGGAAGCAGGCACGGCACAGGTCGGGTTGATCATGGGTGAAAACCCCATGATGTCGGATCCGGATATCGGACACGTCGAGAAGTCTCTGCGTACGCTGCCGTTGCTGGCGGTGGCTGAGATTTTCCTCAGTGAGACGGCGCAGCTGGCGCACGTGGTGCTGCCGGCGAAGTCCGGTCTTGAGAAGGACGGCACCTTTACCAACACTGAGCGACGGGTCCAGCGGCTGACTCCGGTTCTCCCGTCACCGGGGAGCGCCCGCGACGACTGGAGCATCTTCTGCGATCTGGCCCGGCGAATAGGCGGACGGCTGGGTAAGACCGGCATCAACTACGACTTCGCCGATTCTTCAGCGGTTGCCGACGAGATTGCC
>PWMO01000396.1 GCA_003558175.1 Spirochaetaceae bacterium | reverse complement strand
GTCGCATGGTGTTGGCGTACTCGGCTACCGCAGCCTGGTTGTTGCCTGCCTGGGTGGCGTTGCGAATGCGGGCGACGCTGGCGTGAAACTCGTTGTGCGGATCGCGAATGCTATCCAGCACGCGCATCAACTCCGGGTTGGTTGTCTGGTAGTCGGCAAGCCAGCGGCCGAAGTTACAGGCGGTTGGGTCGTCCCCGCCGGGGAAGTCTTCACCGGTGAGGATGTAGTTGGTAACGCGGCCCATCAGCTCGTGGTGGTCTCCGATGAAGCCGGCGAAGTCGCCGACATACTCTGCCGGGTTCAGGATGTCGGTTTCTTCAATGTTGCGCGACATCTGCATAAACTGATCGTTGATCTCGGCCCAGGCGTTCCACGCCGGGACAAACTCGTTCCAGATGCGCTCCTCTTCCGGCGTCTGTTCGAGCGGCTCGTAAATGTCCCAGGCGAGCTGATAGTTACGCCGCGAGCGCTCGATGTTGGCATACTGCCGTTCGCGTTCTTCGCGCGACATGCGCGGGTTGAGCAACGAACGCAGAGAGATTCTGATTGCGTTGCTCTCGCTCTTGATGATAAGCAGGTTTTCAACCGACGGCATCCGCACCACGCCGATCTCGTCGATATGTTCGTTCAGCTGCACGGCACCGGTCCAGCCGAAAATCCCGACAACCAGCACGATCAGAGCAACCAGCGAAAAACCGCCTATCAGTTTGACCCCGAGCTTAATGTTTTTCATACTTGCCCACCTCCGCGGGACTTGGACAGAGCGAGACGATCGACGTCACAGTGCCGAACGACATGTATATATGGAAGTTTAGAACGTTCAGTCTAATATGTCAATAACATATATTTATGATGTTTACGGTCGGGAATTGCCGCCGACAACGAGTCGGATGCTCAGCGCAGCGCCAGCGAGATCCGCTTGCGGGCGAGATCCACTTCCAGAACGGTTACGTCCAGCGGCATGCCGATGTGCACGATTTCGTGCGGATCCCGAACGTAGCGGTCGGCCAGCTTGCTGATGTGGATCAGGCCGTCCTGGTGTACGCCGATATCAACAAACGCACCGAAGGCAGCGATATTGGTTACCAGTCCCGGAAGGCGCATACCGGGCTTCAGGTCTTCAATGCGGTGAACGTCGGCAAAGCGCACCGGCTCAAGAACCCCGCGCGGGTCGCGGCCTGGTTTGTCGAGCTCCGTCAGGATGTCACGCAACGTCTCGGGACCGGTCTGCTCGTCAATGTAGCGCTGCAGGTCGATGGAGGCGCGCAGTTCGGCACTGTGCAGCAGATCGGAAACCGCGACTCCCAGGTCACGCGCCATCGAGCGCACGAGGTCGTAGCGCTCCGGATGCACGGCGCCCGCATCCAGTGGTTCATCACCGTCACGAATGCGCAGGAACCCGGCGCACTGTTCGAAAACGCGCCGGCCGAGGCCGGGAACGGTGAGCAGCTCACCGCGATTTCTGAAGCCTCCGCGTGCTTCGCGCTGTTCCACGATAGCGCGCGCCGAGCGGGCGTTGAGTCCTGCCACATAGGAGAGGAGCGCGGTCCCGGCGCTGTTCAGGTCCACGCCGACCCGATTGACGCAGCTGTGTACGACGTCGTCCAGCGCCTTCTTCAGCGCCTTCTGATCGACATCGTGCTGGTACTGTCCGACGCCGATGGACTTCGCGTCGATCTTGACCAGTTCGGAAAGCGGATCGGCCAGGCGGCGCCCGATGGAGACGGCGCCACGTACGGTTACATCCTGATCGGGGAGCTCGTCTCGAGCGATTTTGGACGCTGAGTAGACTGACGCGCCGCTCTCACTCACCGGAATCACCGGGATCTCAAGGCCCAGGGTTTCGAGGAAATCCGCCGTCTCGCGCCCGCCGGTACCGTTGCCTACCGCGATCGCTTCGATCGCGAACTCACCCAGCAGAGTTTTAACGATGGTGGCTGCCGCGTCGGTCTTTGAATGCGGCGGCAACGGATAGATGGTGTCCGAATGCAGCAGTTCACCGTGCCGGCCCAGGCAGACCAGCTTGCATCCGGTTCGCAGGCCTGGATCGATCGCCATGATGTTGGTGTCGGGGAGCGGCGGCGCCATCAGCAGCTCTTCCAGGTTGCGGGCAAAGACGGCGATCGCGGTAGCGTCGGCACGGCCTTTGAGAACCGCGCGCTGCTCGGTTTCCAGCGACGGCAGCAACAGTCGCCGACAGCCGTCCGTCAGCGCGGCTTCGATCTCCGTTCTGCAGGCGTCGGAGTAGGGTGTGCATCCGGCGACGGAAAACTCAGCTCCCAGATGCGTCCAAGCGACCTTGCAGCGTGCCACCAGCGCCGTAACGACGTCAATCACCGTTGCCTCACTCGGCCGCAGTGAAAGCGTCAGAACGCCCTCGGCCTCACCACGGAGCATCGCCAGAACCCGGTGCGAAGGCGCTTTTGCGGCTTTCTCCTTGTGGTCGAAGTAGTCGCGGTAGTGGGCGGCTTTGCCGTCGCGCGATACGCCGCGCTTGAGCGAGCAGCGCAGAACTCCGTCACGTTCAAACAGTTCCCGTACCGCGGCGCGGACGTCGGGGTGTTCGGTTATCCATTCAGCCAGGATGTCCCGCGCCCCGGAGAGCGCCTGCTCGGGTGTTTCTATTCCGGCTTCGGGATTATGGTGGGTCACCGCGAAGTTGTGCAGCGCCTCTGCGTCGGCATATTCGTTCAGCAGGATTGCCCGCGCGAGCGGCGTGAGTCCGGCAGCGTCCGCTACGGTTGCCCGGGTGCGCCGTTTTGGCTTGAAAGGAGCGTAGAGATCTTCAAGTTCTGCCAGGGTTGCGGCGGATGCAAGCCTGGCGGCCAGTTCTTCAGTCAGCACGCCCTGCTTTTCCAGCGACGTCTTGATGGTTGCCCGGCGTGCTTCGCGCGCCTGTACCGTTTCGCGGGCATCCTTGATTGCCAGGATGGCAACTTCGTCGAGGCTTGCGGTGCGCTCCTTGCGATAGCGGGCAATGAACGGCACCGTGGCACCGTCTGCCAGCAACTGCAGCACGGCCGTGACCTGGAGGTGCCCGATTGAAGAGAGGGCGGCTCCGGCGGCGTCACGGTCTGCCGCCTCGCGTGAGGCCGTGCTCTTCTTTGAGGGAGCACTCAACTGCCTCTCGGTGCCGCGCAGCTCGTCCAGCACCAGCGCACTGAAGGCGGTGAGCTCGTCGCGGGTGCCGACAGCGTTTGCATCGCCCATAATGCGTCAATGGAACCACAGGTGCCGGGCGGTGTCAACAAAAATGAGACGCAAACGGCATGAGAGAGCACGGATGCCACTGTGTGCTACCGGCGTCAACGTCAGCGCCGCCGTTCGAACCGGAGCGTTGCCGCTACCGACCGCGTCACGGTTCGTTTCTCTGCGCCCCTTCACCGAGGAGTTCCTCGAGCAGCAGCGCGTTGGCGGGCCCCTGGTCTTCTTTGTTGGTGTTGAAAATCAGGTGCACCTCCTGCGCTTGGCTGCGCATTGCCGCGATGCGCGGCAGCCACTCGGCCAGCTCATCCTCGCGGTACCGGTAGTCAAATCGTTAGCTTGAAGCAGAGAGACCCCGCTTCTCCCAGGTGGCGCGGTTACGGCCGTGGAAGCGCACGGTGGCGAGGCGTCCGGTAACCGCCGCCAGCGGCGGCAGCGACGACGCGAAGCCCTGCGGCTCGTCCACGGCCACGTAGTTAAGTCCCAGGCTGCGCAGCAGCTCGAGCGTGGCATCGACACGGTCCGGAGCGAGCCAGAGGTGGTTACGGAACTCGATTGCCGTTTCGAACGGTGCGAGGCGTTGGCGGCATTCGGCAAGGTACTCACTCACGCGCGGGTGTGGCTTGACCCACGGAGGGAACTGCAACAGCACACTGCCGAGTTTCGCGGCGTGCTGCAGCGGGAGGAGGGCGTGGCAGAAACGTTTCCACAGTTCGTCTTTGATGGGTTCCGGCAGGCCGCGTGCGTAGAAGGAGTCCGGCAGCGACGAAGGCAGCTCAGGGCGCAGCTCGCGCGGCAGCGCTTCACGCGAGGTGGCGTGCCCGGTGAAGAGTCGGAACGCCTTGATGTTGAAACGGAAACCGTCAGGCGTGCGCTCGACCCAGAGACGGGAGTTGCGCTCCGTCGGCAACGCGTAGTAGGAGGAGTCGACTTCAACAATGGGGAAGTGCGCCGCGTAGAACCGGAGGCGGGCCTCGGCGCTGGTGCAGTCGGACGGATAGAACCGACCGCATTCAATAAGGCTGCGGTCGGTCCAGGACGCTGTTCCTATTCTCAGCATTTTGAGAAATGGAGGTGGCGGGAGTCGAACCCGCGTCCTAAAGCGCGAGGCACACGCGTCTACAGGTTTAGTTACCCGTTCAATTTTGGGGAAGAGTGAGGTCGGGCAACACACCTCCTCTTCCCTGAGTTCGCAAAAATGTCCCCCCTGCCGTGCGAACCCGACAGCGGGTAAGTCCTGGTTTCTGTCAAGCGATTCCGGCGCTCAGGACTGCGCACCGGACGCCCGTGACCGTTCGCTTACGCTGCGGCCAGAGTATAGTCTGCTTCGTTGGCAGCTATAAAGGTTGCCTTTTAGGAGTTGGCGCTCCACCTGCAACGTATACCCGAACAACGCCTCAGTCGAAACCGTGACACCCCCTGTTCGGGAGATCTATACATAAGATAGCCCGGCAACGGCCGGTTGTCAATTGTCGTCCGGCTTACTATGTTTATATCCATGAAAAGCCGTACAACAAAAGTCATGTTTGGCGTTGCGGCAGCGGTTGCGGCGCTGGCGGTCTGGTTCGTGCTGCGTGCGCCGGAACATGTTGCCGCCGAGCATCGGCCGGACGGCAGGTTCAGCAACTATCGTCGCGCCCTTGGTGAAATGGGCATAGACGGCTCCGAGTTGGGCAGCCGCTGGCTCGCCGCGGCCGACGACGCCGTTGCGGCGGAAGCTGAACGCAGCGGCAGTCTGGCCGGTCTGCCGCTGGAAGAGACCGTCATCTTTGACCCGGCTGAGCCGGAAGCGGCGGTCTACCGGTTCAGCGTACCGCGCCGGCGCGAAGTGGTTGTATCGCTCGAGACCGATGTTGCCCCGCCGCGGTTTTTCGCCGACCTGTACCGCCTCTCCGCCAACGGCACTGCGGCGCCGCTGAAGGTCGCTACGCTCGACCACGAGGAGGGCGTGCTGCGGATCCGTACCCGACGCGCCGGGACCTACCTCTTCCGGGTGCAACCCGAGATCGCGCGCGGCGGGAGAGTCCGCGTGCAGATTGACCACCACTGAGAATCAGCCACGAAGACTCACCCGCCAGGATGTACGTTGAGACGTGTCCTGCGACACATGCTCAGACCAGCGCCAGGATCTGCTCCTGAATGCGCGGTGTGCCGGCGATCAGGCTGTCTCCCAGCGGTTGGCGCGTGCCGCTGAAGTCGGTGGCGCGTCCGCCGGCTTCCTCGATGATGGGATACATCGGGGCGACGTCCCACGGCGAGAAGATCGGGTCGAGACAGGCGTCGGCGCGGCCGGTTGCCACCAGCAGATAGCCGTGCGCGTCGGCCCAGGTGCGGGCGGCCCCCACCGAGCCGAGCAGGCGGGCGCAGAACTCGGGACGACGGCGCGCCAGTTCCGCCGGGTCGGGCATCTGTACCCATGCCTCGCCGAGGTCGTGCGTATCGCGCACGCGGGTGAGCGCGCCGTTGTAGTAGCATCCGCCTTCCTGCCACGCCCACACCGTCTCTTCAAGCACCGGGTTGTGAATCACGCCGACAATCGGCAGATCGTGGTAGGTCAACGCGATGAGCTCGGTATAGAGCGGTATGCCGTGGATGAACGACTTGGTGCCGTCGATTGGATCGATAATCCAGCGGAAAGCCGAGTCGGGACCGTCGAGCCCTGCCTCTTCGCCCAGGACAGCGTGATCGGGAAACTGTGAGCGCAGCCGGTTGCGGATGAGCGCTTCGGTCTCGCGGTCCGCAACGGTCACCGGCGTGTTATCCGATTTGAGCTCCACGGTGAAGTCGCTGCGGAAGTACTGCTTGCTCTTTTCGCCCGCCTCGCGGGCGATTGCAACCGCGGCCGCCGCGTAGGCGGCGAGTTCTGCCTGTGATTGCCTGTTCATTCATCTGCCTCCCAACGCGGCGACGCGCACCAGGGAACACGCAACGCGCCGTTCACATCCGGCCGCGTATCTCGCGCTCGGCGTCGCGTTTCTGATCGCGTTCTTTGATGCTCTCGCGCTTGTCGTAGCTCTTCTTGCCGCGGCAG
>PWMO01000124.1 GCA_003558175.1 Spirochaetaceae bacterium | reverse complement strand
GAACCCCAGCCGGCTCAAGGAGCGGGTACATCAGCGGCGTCAGCGCGAGCCCCGAGTAGACGAAGTAATCGGTCACCCGCGATACACGGCCCGCCATGACTAATCCGAGGCTGAAGAACAGCGGCACCGTCAACAGCAGGCCGGCGCTGAGGAAAACAACCCCACGCAGGTCCGGCTCAATGAACCTGAGCAGACTCGCCGCGACCAGAAGGACCGCAACGACGATCACCGCAAGGCTGAGAATGGCGGCGACTTTGGCGCGCCAGTAGGCGAAGAACCCCCGCCCGCGCGTAACGATGTATTGCAGCACGCCCTGATCGCGTTCCAGCAGGATCAGGCCGCCGGCGAAAAAGAACCCCATGAAGGCCGGATCCATCAGCACGATGAGCGTGAACCCGGCTTCGCGCAAGCCCGCCGGCAGTGCGACCAGGATGAAGAAGAACACCAGCGTCATTGCGAGATAGGCAGCGTAGAACCCGTTGCGAAACTGCAGCCGGAGCTCGGCGCGGAACGGGCCGCAGTGTGCAGGGCGGCGCGGCGCGGCGGCCCCAGGGGGAGCGGCCGGACCGCGGCTGCTGAGCTGCTGCCGGGCGTTCATGCGGTCGCGTCCGCGGCGTTGGTTGCCGAGGGGGTCGGAGTCTCGGCACTCAGGCTGCAGCCGGTGACGGTGAGGAAGACCTGCTCGAGGTTCACTTCGTGGTTGTGCACGTGCTCGATCTCGGCGAACTCCGGCAGAGGGTGCCCGCTGCGCAGTTCGTCGTAACTGAGCTCGCGGCGGCACGGGGTGCCCTCCGCGGTACGGCCGGTCACCACGCAGCCGGGTCGGCCGTAGCGCCGCTTGAGGGCGGAGGGGTTGTCCTGCAGCGCGAGGCGGCCGTTTACGAGGAAGCCGACAACGTCGCACAGCTCGTCGGCGAGTTCCATGGAGTGCGTGGTCAGAAAGACCGCGGCTCCGTCGCCTCGGAGCTCGAGAATCCAGTCCTTGACCCGTCGTGACCAGCCCGGATCGAGTCCCGAGGTCGGCTCGTCCAGAAACAGGAGCCGCGGCCGATGGAGCACGGCGCGAATGAACGCGAGTCGCATTCGCATGCCTTTGGAGTAGGTTTCGACGCGCTGATCGATCACGTCGTCGAGACCGAGCCTGGCGGCGGCACGGGGAATGGAGAGGACCGGCTCGCACTTGTGCAGCGAGAGGGCGAACTCAAGGTTCTCGCGTCCGGTGAGCTTGAGGTAGAGGCTGGGCGTCTCGAATCCGATGCCCATCAGGGAGTAGAGCTCGGTGCCCCAGGCGGAGATCTCGCGCCCGTCGAGTCGCACTGAGCCTTCGTAGCCGGTCAGCAGGCGATAGAGGATCTTCTGCGTGGTCGATTTGCCGGCGCCGCTGGGGCCGAGAAAGCCGTAGACTTCACCGCTTTGAAGCGCAAAACTGAGTTGGTGCAGCGTGTCGGAGGTGGTGCCGGGATAGCGATAGCTCAATTCGCGGACTTCGACGCCGATTGACTGCCGCTGCGCGCCGTCTGCCGACCGTTTCATGGGCTGCTCCCTGCCTGACCGGCCTCCGACGTTGTGGGTGCCGGGCGGAACGCTTCGCTCAAGAACCCGCGCAACAACGTGAGGAAGGCGGCGTGGAAATGCTCGCTGGTGAGCTCGGTCTCATCGACGGTGCGCATTGCCCTGAGCTCGGTTTCGCCGACGGTGCGCATTGCCCTGAGCCCGGCCTCGAACAGCAGCCGCAGGCCGGCGATGATCTGGTGGTCCGGCAGCGCCGTTTGCAGCCCGGCGCTGACAAAGAGCGGACGTAACTGCTCGAACAGCCGCACGTCCTGCAGGTCCATCATCCGGCGCTGATCTGCGTCGGCGCGCTGCGCCAGGTATGCTATCTCTTCAGGATCCATCAGCGCCTGAATACCGGACTCCATAACCTTGCGAGGAAAGAGCTCGAGGAAGACGGTTCGCAAGAGCTCGGCGGTCGGGCCGATGCCGTGCGGCGAAGTCTCCTCGAACAGCCGCGCAATCTCCTGATGGAATTCGCGTTCCCATTCGGCCATGATTTGCAGGGCGAGAGACTCTTTGCTGGAGAAGAAGCGATAGAAACTGCCCTTGGCGATGCCGGCGCTCCGTACCAGCTCGTCGATGGAGGTCTTGCGAGCGCCTCGGAGTCCCATGATATCCCTGCCGGCGCCCATCAGCGCCCACCGGATACGTTCCTCTTCATCCTCTCTGAAACGTCGCGGCACGTTACCCCCTTGCTGCGGCTGCTCTGAAGGATACTATATGACTATATTGGGCAAACAGTCAAGTAGAATCGGTAGCGGCGCGGTGGGGGCGGCGGCGGGGCCTGTGCGGCGCGGGCCGGGACGGTGGTGGGGGCGATCGCTGGCGGGTACGTGGCTTGCAGGTCCGGGGCGGTGCGGATTATGCTTGCCGGGTGTTGGAACATGAAAAACCGAAACTCCAGATTGGCCGCGTGAATTTCGTCAAAATGAATCCGGCCGGGAACACAACGCTGCTGGTAACCGATGTGGTGCCGCGGGAGCAGCATATGGAACTGGCGCGGCTGTTGATGGGTCCGACGTTTCTCGCGGTAGAGCAGGTGGGATACGTCGAGCAGGCAGAGGACTCTCGGGCGGCCGCCCGGCTGCAGATGATGGGTGGCGAGTTCTGCGGCAATGCGTCGCGGGCACTGGCGGCGCTGCTGGTCGAGCGAGGTGCACCCGCGGTCAGCAAGCGGACCGGGACCGGGACCGGTGACCGGTGGTCGTTGAAGCTGGAGGTGTCCGGAAGCACGGAGCTGCTTGAGGCGCGGGTGAGGTCGCTGGGCAGAGCGCGCTGGTGGACGGAGATCAGCGTGCCGGTACCGCTTCGGATGGAGGTCGAGGCCGAATACGTTCGCGTGGTGATGAGCGGCATCGAGCATCTCGTGGTGGAAGGTGTCGATGCGTCGCTTGCGAGCTACCGTCGGCTGGTAAAGACGGGAGCGTTCTCGCCGGATGTGGAAGCGCGTGGGGTCATGTTCTGGGATCCGCGCGCAAACCGACTCACGCCGCTGGTGGTGGTTGGTGACGGCGAGCCGATCTGGGAGAGCAGCTGCGGGTCGGGAAGCCTAGCGCTGGCGTGTCGGCTGGCACTCACCGAGGGCGGATCGATAGACGATCTCTGCATCCACCAGCCTGGGGGAGAACTGGTTGTCGACGTCGACATCTCGGAAGGCCGGATACGGCGCGCCGTGCTGAAGGGCGCGGTGGACAAAGTTGCCGAAGGCACGGTTGAGTTGCCGGAAGAACCGGAGTCTCGGGTCGCCGACTGAGCGGTTGTGTTCCGCGCGGCCGAGTCTGCAGTCGGCCGAGTTGGCCGAGTTGGCCGAGTTGGGCGAGTTGGGCGAGTTGGGCGCGCGATCGCTGCTGTTGACTGCAGATTTAACTCGCTTCAGGCGGAATTTTCTGCTATTCTTCAATCAGCAGAACATTTCTGTGAGTAATACCTTCTGTAACCGTTGTTGTAGCCGTTGCCGGTCGGTGCGCAAACGCAGCGGGAAGGGGGAACCGCAGAGATGGAGAGCACTATGGAACTTTCGCAAGAGACACTGGAAAGCGTCGGACGCTACGTGCGCAGCAACCTCAGCAGCTGGCTGCGAGACGTGACAACCGAGCGCGAAACGGCGCTGCTGGAGCGCAGCGTACGGATTGAAGAAGAGCTGAAAGCACAGCGCGAGCTGATTCAGCACGGCTTCAGCCTGATGGAGAAGCGCTTCGACCAGGTCGACAAGCGGTTTGAGCAGGTCGACAGACGTTTCGAAGACATGCGGGTCGACATGAATGCGCGCTTCGAGCAGGTGGATAAGCGTTTCGAAGACATGCGGGCCGACATGAATACCCGCTTTGAGCAGGTGGATAAGCGTTTCGAAGACATGCGGGTCGATATGAATGCGCGCTTCGAGCAAGTAGATGAGCGATTCAGGGAGATGCACCGATACTCTTCGCGTTGGTTCACGGCAATCTCGGTAATTCTTGCGTTGCTTGCGCTGAGCGGGATTCTCAGCAACTTTGTGGGGTAGGCATGGGGGTAAGCGGGGACGCGATGGGTCGAGCCGGTCGCTACAGCCTGATTACAGCCTCATTCCCAGGGTGACTCCGGCGGTTGGCTCGCCGGTTTCGATATTGTACCCGACGGTGAAACCCACTGCCGGGACCGCGACCCGGGCCAGGTAGAGCCGCAGGCCGCTACCCGGACCGTAGAACCGTTCGAGACTGTCATCGGGGGTGTAGACACCGCCCTCGAAGAACAGCGGCGCCGTGACCGTTACCCATCGTGAACGCAGTAATGCGGGCTCAAGCTCCACAATCGCCGCCACGGCTCGTCGCGCTCGCGTACCGCGAGCAGGCAGAGTGCGGAAGCCCGCCCCGGATAGAGCGGGAAGCTCGGTTGCCGGAGCATTACCGAGCGTGGCTCGAGCACCAATGAGCAACTTGTGAGTGACGGACAGTGGGGCGCTGTATTCAACATTGGCAGAGGCGGTTCCGAAGGGCTTCCCGCCGTCAAGCGGGAGCCCCTGACGGTAGTGGGCTTGGGCGAACGGGCCTGCCTCGAAGTGCCCCACCCGGCTGCGGCGCTCAGCTGTCAGCGAAACGTCCTGCAGATAGAACGCGGTAGACTGCGGCGGGCGCTGTGATTGGCTCCAGTCGGAATCGACCTCGGTCACGGAAACGGCGCCCGCAGCCCCCATGGTTACGGAATCACTGAGCCGGTAGTCCAGGTTTGCCCTCGCGGAAACCGTGGCGCGGCGGAAGCGGCGATACTCGCTCCCGTCGGCACTCACCAAGACCACCTCCCCTACTCCGGCAGACAGAAACAGACCGGGTTGCAGTCTGCCGCGCTGGAGCACGCCACCGGAAACCCCGAGGGCGGTACGCCATTCATCGATTGAAGCACCGTCACCTTGCAGCATTGCCGCTGCGATGAGGAAGGTTCCGCTCCCGCGGAGGTTGGATTCCACAACTGCGGCGCCGCCCACCCAGCCGTCGCTTCCGTAGGCGGCAATTGGTAGCGGAATGAGGGTCCAGCGCTCTTCCAGCTGCACCAGCAATGTGAGCTCACCGGTCGCAGTGTCGGCTGGAACCAGTTGGATGCGCAGGTCGTCTACAAAGAGTCCGCTGCGCAACAGGCGCTGTCGCAGGGTCTCGAGATCGAGTTCGGTGGCCGGCGCCGGCAGCTCAACGTCGAGGATACGTTCGACGGTGGACGGGCGGGTGCGAGTCAACCCCTCGATTGCGATGCCGGTGACGATTGGCGAGTGCGCGCCCGCCGCGGCGGCGGTGGGGCCGGTGGAGGCTGCGGCGGCGGTGGGGCCGGCAGCTGCGGGGACCGGTGCCGGGAGCGAAGCCAGCAACAATATGACGAACGCGAGAGCGCGGCGCCGGGGCCGGTGCCGGAAGGGGCGGCGTGCTGAGGGTGAGAAGCGAGGCGGGATTGTTGCACCTAGCCTTTTCGCTTGAAATCTGCTCGCAGTGCTTGCAGATTTCAATGAAAATGGCCGGAGGGACCACAAGGCTGGCTGGAAGGTTCGGGCGGTACGCATATCGCGGAGCCGGTCGCTGCGGCGTCGGACGGCCTTGGCCGGCTCAGGTGGCGGTCAGGATGGTCTCGATTCCGCGAACCGGGACCATGAGCCAGTCGGGTCGATTGTTCAGCTCGTAGCCGATCTCGTAGACGCATTTTTCCAGCAGGAACGTCTCAAGCAGAACCGCGAAGTCCGAAGTCTCGCTCGGCAGGAAGCGTGCGGCCGATTCGGTGGCACGACGTGCGGTCTTGCTCGTGGGCCGGCGTGCGGCGGTCTGCCGCGGCGCGGTTGCGGTGTGTGCGGCTGCGTCTTGGGGTGCGGCGGAGGACACGGGTTTGGCGGCGGCGCGGCGGTAGGCGTCGAGGTAGACGCCGGCGACGTAGGTGTACCAGAGGTCGGCCCAGGTTGTGAGGTAATCGACGTCGGCGCCGTGCTTGATGGCGCGCAGCAGGATGGCGCCGTGCGCGGCATAGTGAAACGAGCGGATCATTCCGGCCACGTCGCGCAGAGCCGAGTGCTTGAGTCGGCGCTCGGTCATGGTGCGTGCGGGCTCACCTTCGAAATCGATGATGAAAAAGTCTTTACCGGTAAACAGCGTCTGCCCGAGGTGCAGGTCGCCGTGGGTGCGAATCTTGAGGCCGGGGATCTTGCGCTCGCCGATGCGGCGCAGGCGGCCGAGGATGGTGCGCTTCTCGCTGAGGACCTGCCCGATGGCGG
>PWMO01000518.1 GCA_003558175.1 Spirochaetaceae bacterium | reverse complement strand
CCGCGCATGCGTCCGGGGCGCTGGCTGTTGACCTCGCTGCTGGTTCTGCTTGCCTTCGCCGCCGCTGTCTCGGGATTCGATTCTTCGTTTCAGCTTGCGCTCGCCGCCGGAGCCGGCGGCTTTCTCACTACCGTGCTGGTGTTTCACATCGGGGCGCGCGTGCGCTGGGCGTTTGCGCTGGAGCAGTTTTTCCTGGCGTTCATCTTCTACCGACTGCTGGTATTCTCGCGCGCGTCGGAGGAGATATTCGCGGCGAGCGCTACGGCGTCCGGAGTGCTGTTCTCGCTTCTGATTGCCGCGTTCCTGCTGCACGGATTGCTGCTGTACGCTGCTTCGCGCCGCTCGGCCTTCGCCGGGTCGACTGCGGCGGAGCCCACGCACCGGCGCAAGATTACCGATCGTGCACGCGGGCGAGTAGGTCGCGAGGCAGTGGCATTTCTGGCGGCTGTGCTCCCGGTTCTGCTGCTGGTGGCGTTCGTTCTGCCTGCCGGTTTTCTGGACCATAACCCGGTGGTGAATCTGCTGAACCGGCCGGCGGAATCACGGCCGATTCCGATGAACGAGTGGGGTGACGGCATGCCCAACGGCAGCCTGCGCGGCGATGGAAGCGTAGGCGAGCTCAACGGCGATGGTGACGATCGGCACCCGGGCGGCGGGCTCGAAGGCGTGCCGGCCGATCAGTGGGGCAGCACCGGCAGCAACGGTGACGGCCCGACAGAACAGCGCGCGGTGATGGTGGTTGCTGCCGCGCGCGATCCGGTGTACGCCGCCGACGCCTACCGTGACCGGTTTGATACGGTGCGCGGCTTTCAGCGCGCGCTTGACGAGCCGCTCAACGATCTCACCTCCATGCGCCTGATCGGTACCTGGCGCAACCGTGACCGTTCACCCGACCGGGCACGGAGACTGGAGGATATTCGCTTCATCTCAACCATTCCTGACCGCGTGTTGCAGTACCGGCCCTATGCGGTGGAACCAACCGTATACCGGTCAAACTACTATCCGTTCAGTTACCATTACTCCTCGGTGTCGCAGATGAGCGTGCCCGGCGCCGGTGAGCTTTCCCGGGCCCACCGCCTGACGGAACGCGACGCAGAGCGGCTGGCGCCGTTCCTGGATATCGAGCTGCGCGAAGAGCACCGCGAGATCTTCCAGCGGCACCTCGATGAGCGAGTGCCCGCCGACGGAGGACACTTTCAGACCATCGACGCCATCCTGCGCAGTTTCTCCGATTTTCAGTACAAGGCCGGCTACGACGACAACGTCTCAACCGTGCACATGGCGCGCTTTGTTGCCGACACAAGAACGGGCGACTGCGTTGAGTTTTCGAACACCGCGGCCATCCTCGGGCGAATGGCGGGCATACCGTCGCGCGTAGTCACCGGCTACCTCGCCTCGCGCGGGCTGCAGACGATGTCGCACGTGCAGGGGCTCTGGGTGCTGCAGCAGCAGATTGAGGAACTGCAGGACTACTCACTGCATGAGCTCTATCTGGTGACCACGTCGCATCGGCACTCGTGGGTCCAGTACTACGTTCCGGGCTACGGGTGGATCGATTTCGAGCCAACTTCGCACGCCATTCCGCCCGCGGCCGGTGATGACCCCAACGAGCTCAAGGTGGTCATCCCAATGCTCGATCCGCGCACCGACCGCATGGCCGGCTTTGTATTTCCGTGGCGCGAGGTCGGAATGACGCTTATCGGGCTTTCGCTGCTCACCCTGGTCTCGCTCTACCTGTATCGGTATGGCCGCGAGAGCTACCTGGTGATGGTTGCTCGGCGGCGCGGCTATCGTGGCGCCGCGGCCCTCTACACCGCACTGCTGATGAAACTGGCAGCGGCCGGCTACGAGATCAAGCCGCGATCAGAGACCGCCATGGAGTACGCCGGCCGCTACGGCGAGCTGCGCCGCTTCGCGTCGGACTATACCCGGCTGCGCTACCGAGATCGCACGCCCGGTGACGAACGGCTGTCGATGTGGCAGTCGCTGCTGCGGAGCTACCGTGAAGTGGTGCGCGAGAGCCGCCGCAACGGCCGCCGCGGGTTACTGAGACGGCTGTTCAGTCTGCGCGGGCTGCACTACTAGCGCGTGAGAGGCACGAAGGGCGTGACCAACATGACCAACATGAGCAACATGACCAACATGACTAACGGGAAAGAACAGCAATCCCAACCAGGACCGCGGGACGGAAAGGGGGAGGGCAGGCTCATTGACCGCTCGTGGCGCTCGTGGCACCGCTCGTGGCACCGCGCATCACGGCCGCTGGCGGCGGCGGTGCTACCGCTGCTGCTGGTTCTGCTTCTGCCGCTCCTTTTCTCCGGATGCGCCCGTCGTGACGACTGGATCGCGTTTCGCGGCGAGGGCGGCCGCGGCCACACGGCAAATCCCATGCCGCCACCACTGGGGGTGCGCTGGAAGCTGCAGCTGCAGACCGACCAGATGCGGGCGTTTGCCTTCAATAACCTTGTCATCAAGGACAACGTGATGTACTTCGGCTCAACCGACGGCAACTTCTACGCCATGGATATCGAGACCGGGTACATGCGATGGGTCTTCAAGACCGGCGCGCCGGTCAACTCCATTCCGTATGCCGATGACGAGTACGTCTACTTTGGCTCCAATGACGGGCACGCTTACGCCGTCTCGCAGGAGGATGGAAAGGAACTGTGGCGCTTCCAGACCGGTCGCACGGTGCAGTCAACCGTGCTGCGCCACAAGGACTACATCATCTTCTCGAGTGACGGCGGCGGGACCCATTTTCTCAATCCCGAGGGCGAGCTGGTGCACGAGATCCCCAACCCGATCTGGCACCGCGATTCCTTCCAGGTCTATGACGACGTGATCTACTTTGCGCGCGGGCCGATCACCAACCCGCGCACGCTGGGAGCGTACGATCTGAACAGCCGCGACTACCACTGGTTGCTGCCTGATGAGATCATGGACGCCACCTGGTACTCGTTCCCGGCCGTAACCGATCAACGGGTCTTCATGGCGACCAGCCGCAGCCGGGGCGACTTCTGGGAGTATCGCCACTACGCGCTGAACCGCAGGACGGGCGATATTGAATGGGTTCACCGCGCCGAGTCCCGCTGGGGAGCGGACCGGCCGCGCAACCTGTTCCTGGAGTTCCGCGAGAAACTCAATATCCTGGATTTTCAGGCACCGGCGGTATGGCGCAATCACGTGATCGTGACCGGCGGCGACAACGTGGTTCGGGCGCTTGACGCGCGCAGCGGCGAGAAGGTGTGGGAACGCCAGTTCTCGCGCCGCACCAGCAGCGCGCCCACGGTGGCCGGCGACCGGGTCTACGTTGGGCTGCACGGTGAGGACATGTCGCCGCAGCCGCAACAGCAACAGCCGTCGCCCGGGTTCACCGCGCGCACGGTCTCGCGGATCGACGAGGCGCCGCGGACCGTGTCGGTAGAGGAAGAGATCGAGCCGCGGCCGCCGCGGCTGGTTGCCCTTTCTGCGCGGAACGGTCGGGTGATCTGGGAGCTCGAGATCGAAGGGGCCATCCTCAGTCCGCCGGTGTTTGCCGGACGCTGGGTGGTCTTTGGCACCGACCGCAATTACGTCTACGTGCTCGAGCGGGTGGTTGGCTGACGGGCAGCGGCCACCGGCCCTCCCGTCCGCTGCGAAGCGAGGCGCCGCACGAACGTGACGGCGGCATGTTGACCGTGGGGCGCCGTTGGCATATTCTTTGCCCTCGTGAGTAACGAGCCGTTCCGACTGCGTGCATTCATCCTGCCGTTTTATATTCCGGCGTTTCTCTGGTCGACCGGCGCCGGCGTCATCCTGCCGATTCTCCCGCTCCATATCCGAGCGCTCGGCGCGAGCCTGTCGCAGACCGGTGTAATCATGGCCATGTTTGCGCTGGGCGCGTTGCTGGGCAACATTCCGGGCGGTGTTCTCATCGGGCAAATCGGCAAGAAGCGCGCGATGATGACGGCGGTGACGCTGGAGGCGGTGCTGGCCGGTTCGGTGGTGCTGGTACGCAACCACTGGCTGCTCGCACCCATCCTGCTGGGGCTGGGTGCAGCGCACACCCTGTTCTTTATCGCCCGGCTATCCTGCTTTCGCGAACTGGTCCCGCGTGAACGGCGCGGGCGCGCGCTGTCACTGCTGGGTGGCGAGACCCGCATGGGGTCGTCGCTGGGGCCCGTGTTGGGCGGATTTACGGCGGTTGGCATTGGGTTTCATGCGACGTTCCTGCTGTTCGGCCTGTTCAGCGTGGTGGTCTTTCTGATGGTCTGGGCGTTTGTAACACCTGACGCTCCGGCGCGCCAACGGGCGCCGGCACAGACCGGTATGGCACGACGCACGCTGGAGTTGCTGCGAGAACATCGGCAGGTTTTTCTGACCGCCGGATTTGTGACTCTGGTGCTGAAGCTGATTCGCGAGGGACGCAAGGTGATCTTCCCGCTCTGGGGTGACGCCATTGGGATGGCACCTTCCGGTATCGGGCTGCTGTTTGGCGCGGCCTACCTGGTCGAGCTGGTGCTGTTCTATCCTGCCGGCTGGGTAATGGATCACTGGGGTCGCAAGATGACTGCAATTCCCTGCTTGCTGCTCTTCTCGACCGGCTTTCTGCTGCTGCCGCTGGCGCGAACGCCGGCCCCGTTCTTCCTGCTGGCGTTGTTGGTGGCTGTCGGCAACGGGTTTGGCGCCGGCATCAACATGACGCTGAGTACCGACTTTGCGCCGCATGGCCGCGTGGTTGAGTTTCTGGCGTTGTGGCGCACCATAACGGACGCCGGCGGAGCCGCGAGCCCGGTGATCGTCGGTTTTGCCGCCTCCGCGCTGGGCCTGGCGGCAGCGGCACCGGCGGTTGCATCGATAGGCTTTGCAGGCGCGCTGGTGATGGCGCTCGGCGTCCGCGAGACACTGCAGCGCGACGGGCCGGTCAGCGGCACTCAACCGGCGGTAGAATAGCGCTCAAGCCGCAAAACTGAAGCAACAGAAAATTCAACCCCGTATTAAGGGGTATGAAACAGAACAGAGTCATGATGTCGCAACGGCGTGCCGGTACCAGAGTCGGCGGCGCGCCATTACCGCTGCTTTGGCTGCCGACGCTTGCGCTACTTCTGTCGCTAATGCTGCTGAGTTCGTGCAGCAACCATCCCCGCGCCGCTGATTCGGCGGCCGCAACCGAGATCCGCGACGCAATCGAGGCGGTGCTGCATGGCGGGCAAGCGGAAGACGCCTACGACGCGCTGTTGAAACTCGCCGGCCGCTACCCTGACAGCGCGCTTCCGTCGCTCTCGCTCGCCCGCGTCGCGCTTGACCTCGGCCGTCCGAATCGGGCCCGAACATACCTCAAGCGAGCGGAAGCGCTCCGAGGCGCGGCGCACTCCGCAACCGCATCGGCCACGAATCTGGACGTCGCCGAGATCAGTTCGGAGTTGGCTTACGTTGAAGGCCGTTTCGGAGAGGCGGCGGACTATGCCCGGAGGGCGGTGGCGGCGGGGGGAGGTGACCGGAGCCGGCTCCTCCTGGCGCGATCGTCAGCGCAAAGCGGTGACAGTGCCACCGCAGTCGAGTCGTATCGGGCGGTCCTCCATACGCTGGATCTCAATGACTACGGTGCCTACGCCACCGCGCTGCAGGCGACCGGGCGTGCCGATGAGGCGCTTGCAGTGCTCGGGCTGCGGCAGCAACGTCACGGCTATCAGCCGGGTCAGGGTGTGCAGGAATCAATGCTGTACAGCAGCATGGAGAGACCGGCCTACGTTGCGGCGGCTGCTCTGATGGACGTTGAGTACCTGCGCTATCACGAAGGAATGCCTGATGCAGAGGTCGAGCGCAACATCCAGTTGGCGCTCGCGTCGCTTGATCCCGTCGATTCCCTCGCTGATGCCGACGCAGCCCAGCAACAGGCCACGCGACTCCTGCTGCAGGGGTACGCCGCATTCATCGACGGTCGCTGGCAGGATGCGGTGTTGTTGCTGGAACCGGCGTCCGACGGAGTCCGCCACCCGTTTGTCGACTACCTGCTGCTGGTTGCCGGGTTGCACTTGGCGCCGGTCCGGTCGGGCAACGAAGTGCCGCAGCAGCTCAACGAATACGTCAAACTGGAGCCGCTCTTTGTGACCTTTCAACCGTACTACTATCACCTGTGGCAGGCACTGAAACGGCTGACGACGGGCTATTCGATTCTAACCTCGAGGGAACTGCTGGAAAGAGCGATCCTGCTGGCACCGGGGTCGGCCGCCGGGGTCGAGACACGGCGCGAACTCGGACGCCTGATCGGACTGAACGCCGCCGAAGCCGATCTGCTGCTGCTCGGGGACGAAGTCGAAGCCCTTTCACGCGCGATTCTCACCTATCGCGATCCGCGTCTGCTT
>PWMO01000539.1 GCA_003558175.1 Spirochaetaceae bacterium | reverse complement strand
TGCTGCTGACGATCTTTGCCCACGATACGGCCCTGCATGACGGTGCGGTGGTCATTGAGGATGGCCGGATTGTCGCGGCAGGCTGTTTCCTGCCGCTGTCGGAACAGCTCGACGTTCGTCGCAGCTTTGGGACACGCCATCGGGCGGCACTGGGACTGGCCGAGGAGACCGACGCGGTGGTGCTGGTAGTATCAGAAGAGACCGGGGCGCTGTCGCTGGCGTACGAGGCCAATCTCTACTACGATCTGAGTCTTGAAGAGATCCGCAAGAAGCTTACCGGTCTGTTGCGGCTTAGTGAAGCCAAAGCGGGCGAGGACGAGGTGGTAGCCTTTGAAGATTGATCTGTCGCCGCAGCGCCTGCTCCAGAACTGGCCGGCAAAGATTCTTTCTCTGGCGGCGGCAGTGCTGCTGGTGGTCTTTAACAGCGTTTCGCGCCTCGAGGATCGCTATTTCACCGTGCCGGTGCGCCTGGTGCTGCCGGCCGACTTCGTGCCGGCAACTCCGTATACGCAGCGGGTTCGTATTTCGCTGCGCGGCGAGGCCGACGATATTTTTCGCATCCTGGAAGACGACATTGAGGCGTACGTCGATCTCTCGGCGTACAATAGCGAGGGCGTGTTTCGTGCTCCAGTGCAGATAGACCGGCACGGTGCCGCCCTTGACGTTGAGCCGCTGGAGATACGGGTGGAGCCGTTGGAGATCGCGGTGACGCTCGAAGAGCGCGAACGGCGCAGTGTGGAAGTGCTGCCGCGACTCAGCGGGAATCCGCCTGCCGGCTATGATCTGGGGCAGTACCAGCTTTCACCTTCAACCGTCGAGATCCAGGGGCCGCGCAGCCTTGTCGAGGACGTTCACTCCATCGATACCGAGGATATCGAGCTTGCCGGACGCCGCAGCGATTTTACCGTGCGAGTCAGGTTGTTGCGTCCCAATCAGCTGATTCGGTTCATTGGCGGTGACGTGGTCGAGTTCCGCGGAGTCATTGAAGAGGCGGTTGTGTTGCACACCTTCGAACCGGTCGAGACGGTCCTGCTCGATCTGCCGCCCAACCTGACAATAGTTTCACCGCTGCCCGCTGGATCCGTGCGGGTGCAGGGAAGACAGTTTGATCTCGATGAGGTCCAGGCCGGTGACGTTCAGCTCGTGGCAGACGCATCGGCGGTGACCGGACCCGGCACGTACGAGTTGCCGGTCCGGCCGGACGTGCCGCGGGGGCTGCTGGTGCTGAGGTATGAGCCGGAGCGCGTAGAGATCGAGGTGGTGGACGGCGGATGATACGCGGTATCGGCATTGACGTAGTTCAGGTCTCCAGAATGCAGAGCTGGCTTGATCGGCCGGAATTGCTGCACCGATTCTTCCACCCCTCAGAGGTGGAACTTGTGCAGCGACGCGGTCGCGCGGCCGTCCTGTCTCTCTCGGCCCGCTTCGCGGCCAAGGAGGCGTTTGGGAAAGCGCTGGGAACCGGTCTGCGTACCCTCGCACTGCGTGAGATCTGCGTCACAAATGATGCACTCGGCAAGCCGGAGCTGCTGCTGGAGGGCAGCGCGCTTGACGCGCTGAAGCGGGCGGGAGGAGACCGGGTGTTTCTCTCGCTCACGCACGAGCAGGACAACGCAATCGCGATGATCGTGATTGAGGGCAACGGCTAATCGGGGGGCACAACGATGCAGAGTGACAGTACCGGCGTCAGTTTCTTTTCCAAAACTCCCACGGTATGCCCGGTATGCGAGGTAAAGTTCTACCGCGAGGAGATGCGGACGGGACGTGGGCGCCTCATTGCCGGCGCTCTCACGCGCGAGCTGCGCCGCACCTACGAGCCGTCGAAGAAGTTTGGCGAGGTCTATCCGCTGATCTACACGGTGTTGGTATGCCCCTCCTGTTACTACGCCGCCTACCCGCAGGATTTCTCCGGCATCAGTGACAGCGCCGCCAACGCGGTGCGTAACGCCGCGCAGCTGCGTATCGACAACATCGCTCAGATTGCCGACGGGCTGGACTTCACCCGGCCTAGAGGGCTGAAGGAAGGCCTGGCCGCGTACACGCTGGCCGTCATGTGCTACGATCATTTCCCCGACGAGTCGGGCCCGACCATCAAGCAGGGGCTGAGCTGCCTGCGGGCTGCCTGGGTTTGCAATGATCTGCACGGTAAAGAGCCCGGCGAGAATTACGACAAGCTGGCACGCGTCCTTTATCGCAAGGCGCGGTTCTTCTACGCGCTGGCGGTCGAGCAGGAGCAGACGGGGGTGCAGGGGATTCCCAGCGGATTTCCGCTCGGCCCGGACCTCGACAAGAACTACGGCTACGACGGGATTCTCTACATGGCAGGTTTGCTGGACTGGCTCTACGGTCCGCGAAAGAATTCCGAGCGGCGCCGTAGCGGGCTGGAGCGGTCAAAGCGCACGGTGGCCAAGATCTTCGGCATGGGCCGCGCCTCGAAGGAGAAGCCGGCGGCGATTCTCGACAATGCGCGTTCGCTCTACGAGGAGATTGCTCACGAGCTGGGTCTGAAGAACACCGACCCCGAGCGGGATGATGGATAGCCGCAATATCCTGATCGATCTGGCGTATGACGGCACCGATTTTCACGGATGGCAGGTACAGCGTCAGGAACGCACCGTACAGGGAGAACTCGAACGCGCGCTGGCCGATCTGCACGGCAGCCGAATCACCGTGCACGCGGCCGGGCGCACCGACAGTGGCGTGCACGCGGACCAGCAGCGGGTTAACTTTCGTTCTCCCATGGCTTCTATTCCCGCCGAGCGCTTTCGTGAAGCGTTGAACAGCCGCCTGCCGCTGGACATGCGGGTGCTGCGCAGCCGCGAGGTTCCGCAGCGGTTTCACGCGCGCTATGACGCCGTGCTGCGAATCTACGAGTACCAGCTGCTGGTGTCACCGGTGCAGATTCCCCGCTACCGCAACCACTGCCATCGCATCAACCGTAACCCCGATATCGCGCTGCTCAACCGGATTGTCGCACGGCTGCTGGGCGAGCACGACTTCTCTTCGCTGGGGATGCCGCCCAAGGACGGGGGCCATTGTGTGCGGCGGGTGGAGTCGGCGGTTTTCTTCCCTCGCCCGCCGTTTCTGGTGTTTCGCGTAGCGGCCAACGCGTTTCTGTGGAAGATGGTGCGCACCATCGTTGGTACCGTTTTGGCTCTGGAGAGCGGTGATCCCGCTTGCGCCGAGGCGGAGTTTGTCGATATCCTGCAAGCGCGAGATCGTTCCCGGGCGCAGCGTGCCGCTCCGGGGCGCGGCCTGTTTCTGTACAAGGTGCTGTATCATGAATCATTCGCACTCGACTGAGTTTGGTGAAATACTTGCTCTCTTTGAGGACTACATCGACGGCGGCTACCGGCGCACGAGACCGGAGCGGACCGCGCCCGCAGCGGGCAGCGGGTCGTCGCAGCCGGCCACCGCGGACTCCCGGCGTCCTTCGGCAGTTTCGACCGTCTCGACGGCTGCGGTCTCTCCGGCAGTTTCGGCCCCCCCGGCCGCTCCCGCAGCTGAGTTGTCGAGCGAGCAGCGCGCAGCTGAGCTGCGGGCGCTTGAGGAGCGTGTGCGTTCGTGCGCGCTCTGCGCGCTGCACCAGGGAAGAACCAACGCCGTGCCCGGCGTGGGCGTGCTCGACCCGTTGGTGATGGTGATTGGCGAGGGGCCGGGCGCCGACGAAGACGCCCAGGGTGAGCCGTTTGTGGGTGCGGCCGGACGCTATCTCGACAAGTGGCTCGAAGCCATCAACCTGTCGCGTACCGAGAACGTCTACATAACCAACATCGTCAAGTGCCGCCCGCCCAACAACCGCGATCCGCTTCCGGCCGAGAGCGCAGCGTGCACACCTTACCTGGCGCGCCAGATTGAGCTGGTGCGGCCGCAAGCTATTCTCAGCGTGGGGCGTGTAGCCGGCACCCTGCTGCTCGACAGCGACCTTGGCATCGGCAAGCTGCGTGGGCGCACCTGGTCCTACCGTGGCATACCGCTCGTTCCGACCTATCACCCCAGCGGCGTGCTGCGCAACGATGCGTGGCGCCGGCCGGTGTGGGAGGATCTGAAGCGGCTGCGTGGATTGCTCGATGAGCGACTATCTCGACCTGGCGTTTAATCTGCCGCTGACCGGTACCTTCACCTATCGCGCACCGGAAAAGGCGTGCACCGTCGGCTGCCGCGTGGTTGCGCCGTTCGGTCGGCGCTCGCTGGCCGGTTTTGTGGTGGGGCGGCGAGCGTCATTGCCGGCGGGGCTGGCAGTCTCGGCGGTCAAGTCGGCAACCCGCGTAATCGATCCCGAACCGCTGTTTGACCAGCGCTATCTCGAACTGGCGCGCTGGGTGTCGCGGCTCTATCTCTGCTCGCTGGGTGAGGCGCTCGCCGCTATGCTGCCCGGTGGACGCCGTGAAAGCGACCCGCCATCGCTTGCCGGCGATGAGCCGGTGAGCGCCAAGCCGCTGACGCTGACCGCGGAACAGGTGTCCGCGGTCGAAACGATCCGGACCGAGCCACAAAAACCGTTCTACCTGTACGGGATCACCGGATCCGGCAAGACCGAGGTTTTCCTGCAGGCAGCAGAGCGGGTACTCTCCAATGGGCGCGGGGTAATCTACCTGGTGCCGGAGATTGCGCTGACGCACCAGCTGATCGAGACGGTGCAGGCGCGTTTTGGCGGCGGTTGCGCGGTGCTGCATTCACGCCTGACCCCGTCACAGCGGTTGAACGAGTGGCGCCGTATTCAGCGCGGCGAAGCGCGACTGGTGATCGGGGCACGCAGCGCTGTCTTTGCTCCACTGCCGCGACTGGGTTTGATCGTTCTGGACGAGGAGCACGAAGGATCCTACAAGTCCGGCTCCACTCCGCGCTATCACGCGCGGCAGGTGGCGATGAAGCGCTGCAGTGACGAGAAGGCGGCGCTGGTAATGGGCAGCGCCACGCCGTCGGTTGAGGCGTGGCAGCTGATGACCGAGGGGCGCATCAGGCGACTGGTGTTGAGCAGTCGGCCGGCGGGCGGGGCGATGCCGCGCATCGAGACGGTTGACCTGAAGCCGGTAAACGGCACGCTTTCGGCGCAGCTCATCAGCGCGATCGAGGAAACCCACCGCGAGGGGCGTCAGACCATCCTGTTTCTCAACCGGCGCGGCTTTGCCTACTTCTTCTTCTGCCGCAGCTGCGGTTTCTCCATGAAATGCAGCCGCTGTTCGGTCTCGCTTACCTATCATCGCAGTCGCGACGCCATGATCTGCCACTACTGCGGCTACCGCACCCGGCCGGTAAGCGTCTGCCCCGACTGCGGTTCGCTCGACGTGGGGTACACCGGCTTCGGCACTGAGAAGGTTGAGGAGGAGGTGCGGCACCGCTTTCCCGATCTCAACGTGCAACGAGTCGACGCCGACACGGTACGCAAACGCGGCGCGCTCGAGACGACGCTGTCGGAGTTTCGCTCCGGCAAGATTGATGTGCTGCTGGGTACGCAGATGGTTGCCAAGGGTCTGAACTTCCCGGGCGTCAAACTGGTAGGGATCATCCACGCCGATACCGGCCTGGCGCTGCCGGACTTCCGCGCCGCCGAGCGCACCTTCGGCCTGATTGTGCAGGTAGCCGGCAGGGCGGGGCGCTACAGCCCCGACGGGCGGGTAATCATTCAGACGCTACGTCCCGGTCACGACGCGATCCGCCGTGCCGCGGTGGCCGATATCGAGGGCTTCTACAGCGGCGAGCTCGAGGTGCGGCGTCAGCTGGCCTTCCCCCCGTTTTCGCGTATCATCCGCCTGGTGCTGCGCGGCCGCGACCGCTCGCAGCTGGATGCCGCGGCGCAGGATCTCGCCGATCGGATCGCGCCGCACCTGCGCGACGGCGCCGAGGTGCTGGGACCGGCGGAGTGCCCGCTCGGCGTGATCTCGCGCAACCATCGCGTTCAGCTGTTGTGCCGCCTGGTCTCGTTTGACACGGGCCACGCGGTGGTGCGCGACACGGTGGCGCGCGCGCGGCTGCCGGGAGGAGTCTACCTCGAAATAGACGTCGATCCCGTGAATTTATTGTAAGATTAGAGTAAACTGAGAGCAAACCGAGTGCGAAGGCAGGGTATGGGAGTGACACCATTACCGTTTGCATCCAGAGTGCGGCGCTTCCGCGCGCTCGCCGTACTGGTCGTGTTCGCCGTGCTGACCGTGCTGACCGGCTGCGAGTCGCTGGATGCGGTGTGGGATGAAGCGCTGGGCCCGCGGCCGCTGGATGAGCGGACCATTGTCGCTGGTCTGCTGGAAGCGCTCGAGGTCGGCAGCGGCAACGCGAGCGAGCGTGCCGCGGCTCAAGACGGCTTTGCCGCCAATCCGCTGATACGCGTGACGCTGCCGCAGCAGCTGACGGAGGTCGACCGGACGCTGCGCCGG
>PWMO01000060.1 GCA_003558175.1 Spirochaetaceae bacterium | reverse complement strand
GCAGCGTGTCGGCGGGAAGTGGTAGTCTTTGGGTCGCAGCAGCGCCCGCAGCTGGTGCGCCGAGAATACGCCAAGCTCACCGTCAATTGTGGCGACGTTCACCCCGGACAGTGCCGCGGGGCCTCCCGCTTCGTAGCTCCGCACGTGAGCGGTACGATCCATGATCACTTCGTCACCGGGGCTGCAATGAACCCGCAGCGAGATCTGGTTGGCCATAGTTCCCGACGGCAAGAAGAGCGCGTCTTCGGTGCCCAGAAGCTCACACACCTTGCGGACCAGCGCGTTAACCGTTGGGTCCTCGCGCTTCTGCTCGTCGCCGACTTCGGCCTCGGCCATCGCGCGCCGCATGGCCGCCGAGGGGCGGGTGACGGTATCGCTGAACAGATCGATCCGGGGAAGGGGGCTGTTGCCGTGGGTCTTGCCGTGTGCCATGCGGTCTCCTTGCACTGTCGCGCTCTGAGGCCACGTGTCCTGCCGGCCGGGGCGCGTTACGCGAGACGGACGCGTCGCCTCACGCAAAAACTCACAAGATCTTACTTGGGTTGCACGCTGAGCGCAACCGGTGTACTCTTGCCACGTCACCTTCATGAAACGTACGCCGTGCGGCGTTCCGTTGTTCCTGCGGTTAATCGTTCTGCAAGAGACGCAGGTAGGGGGAGTGTTGTCGGATAATCAAAAGTCATTGCTGCTTGTAGAAGATGAAGCAATTATCGCCCTGGCCGAGCGGCAACTGCTCGAGCGGGCGGGCTATTGCGTAACGATTGCCACCAGCGGGGAAAAGGCTCTTGCTGCGGTTCGCAACCCGGAGACGCCGATCGACCTGATCCTGATGGATATCGACCTCGGGTCGGGAACGGACGGCACTGAGACCGCACTCGAGATTCTGAAGACGCACGATATCCCGGTTGTATTCCTCTCGTCGCACATTGAGCAGGAGTACGTGCAGCGGACGGAAGCCATCACGTCCTACGGATACGTGGTGAAGAATTGCGGTGAGACGGTGCTGCTGGCCTCGATCCGAATGGCATTCCGGCTGTACCAAGCGCACCGCAACATTGCGGCGCAGAACATGCAGATGGAAGCCGCAAATGAACGGCTGCGCGAGACCAACGAACAGCTTATCCAGCGCAAGGCGGAGCTCAAACAGAGCGTCGATGACGGGCGGTGGTGGCACCAGCTGCTCGAATACGTTATCCGCCACGATCCAAGCGCCATCGCGGTGCTTGATACCCAATTGCGCTTCATGTATGTCAGTGAGCGGTTTCTGCGGGACTACCGCGTGACCGACAGAGAGATCATCGGCCGGCAGCATTACGAGGTCTTCCCCGAGATACCGCAGAAATGGCGCGACGTGCACGCCAGGGCGCTTGCCGGCGAGGCGCTGTCGTCCGAGAGCGACCAGTTCACCCGGCCGGACGGAAGGGTCGATCACACCCGCTGGGAATGTCGTCCCTGGTTCCTGTCGGACGGCACCGTCGGCGGTATCATCATCTACACCGAGGTGATCACCGAGAGCGTCCGTGCCACGGAGGAGAGTCGCCGCAACGAAAGACAGCTGGCGGTAACGCTGGAGTCCATCGGTGACGCGGTCATTGCAACCGACGCCGAGGGCCTGGTGCAGCGCATGAACGGTGTGGCGGAGCAGCTGACCGGCTGGAGCCGGGAAGAGGCCTGCGGCAGACCGCTCAGCGACGTCTTTACTATCGTCAACGCGCGCACCCGCCGGCCGGTACAGAACCCGGTGAACGAGGTGCTCAAGACCGGTAAGGTCGTCGGTCTCGCCAACCACACCGTTCTGATTGCGCGCGACGGAACCGAACGGCAGATTGCCGACAGCGCGGCTCCTATCCGCCGTCCGGACGGCGCCACGCTGGGAGTGGTACTGGTATTCCGCGACGTAACGGAAGAGTACCGAACGCGCGAAGAGCTCGACCGTCACCGGGAGCAGCTGCAGCGTTCGGCAGACTATCTGAACGCCGTCCTGCAAACCACGATCGACGGATTCTGGGTGGTGGGCAGCACGGGCCGACTGACGGACGTCAACGACGCGTACTGCCGCATGTCGGGTTATTCGCGAGACGAGATCATCGGCTTGCACGTCAACGACCTGGACGCGATGGAAGAGCCGCAGGAAACGGCCGCACGGATGAAGCGGATTCTGGCCGCCGGCTCGGAACTGTTCGAGACCCGCCATCGGCGCAAGGACGGAAGCGTCTTTGACGTTGAGGTCTCGGTGACCGCTCTTCAGGATACGGCGGAGCAGAAACTGGTCTGTTTCTGTCGCGACATCACCGCAAGCAAGCTGGCGCGGGAGTCGGTCCAGGCGCAGAAGGAGGAGCTCGAGGCGTTCTTCACGGTTGCCCTCGATCTGCTCTGCATCGCCGACACCGAGGGCCGTTTTCTGAAGGTCAACCGCGAGTGGGAGCGGGTGCTGGGCTACCGGGCCGAGGAACTGCAGCAGCGCAAGTTCCTTGAGTTCGTTCATCCTGACGACTTGGAATCCACGCTGGCGGCGATGGGGCAGCTTGATGCCCAGCAGCAGGTGACCGGCTTTGTGAACCGCTACCGCGGCAAGGACGGCAACTATCGCCATATTGAATGGAGGTCGCAGCCGAGCGGTACGCTGATCTATGCGGCGGCGCGTGACGTGACCGAGCGGGTTGAAGTTGAGGAAGAGGTGCGTCGCCAGCTGCACGAGAAGACGGTGCTGCTCGCGGAGACCCACCACCGCATCAAGAACAACATGGCGTCGATCGAGGCGTTGCTGTCTGAAGACCTGCGGTCGGTGACGCATCCGGAGGCGGTTGCCGTGCTGAGAGACGCACGCGCCGGCGTGTCCGGAATGCGGCTGCTCTATGAGAAGATGCTGGTGAGTGATGACTTCAGCAGGACGTCGCTGCGCGCCTACCTGGATGAACTGGTGGAGGCGGTGGTGATGCTCTACCCGGAACGGCGGCGCATTGCGGTAGAGACCGAGATTGACGATGTCGAGCTCGCTGCCGAACGGCTGTTCCCCGTCGGGATCATCGTGAACGAGCTGCTCACCAACGCGATGAAGTACGCGTTTGCCGGCGGCAATCAGGGCCAGGTGCGGGTAACGGTCGACCGGTCGGGAAAGCAGCTGACGTTGACGGTGCATGACAACGGTGTCGGGCTGCCGGAAGGGTTCGATGCGGACCAGAGCGGTGGCTTTGGGTTGATGCTGGTGCGGATGCTGTCGGAGCAGATCAACGCCCGATTCTCCATCGCCAACAGCAACGGAACACGCTGCACCGTGGTCTTCGAGGTGTAGCTCCGGCATCGGCGCGCGGTACCAGTTGCATTGCCTATTGCAGAATAAGTGATTATCTCCAATAATCAGGATGGACCGTCCGCAGCAGGTCTATCAGGAGCGATACGCGCAGCAGCGATTGGCTGCGTCAGGGGAATGGGATGAGCCGGCCGGAGAAATGCCTTTTGCTCGTAGAAGACGAACGGATCGTCGCGCTGGCCGAGAAGCGGCAGCTGCAGCAAGCCGGATACCGCGTTGTCCATGTGCAAACCGGCGAGGAGGCAATCGAAGCCGTCCGGCGCAATGACCCGCGCATCGACCTCGTGCTGATGGATATCGACCTTGGCCCGGGGATTGACGGTACCGAGGCCGCCCGCGAGATCCTCGCCGTGCGCGACCTGCCGGTTGTCTTTGTTTCGTCGCACACCGAGCGAGAATACGTCGAGAAGACCGACAAGATCAGCTCCTACGGCTACGTGGTCAAGAACTCGGGACAGATGGTGCTGCTTCGCTCGATCACCATGGCGTTTCGGCTGTTTGAAGCCAACCGCAAGCTCAAGGCGAGCTACCAGGAGATCGCCCGCAGTGAACGGCGCTATCACCAGCTGTTTGAGAACCTGAACGCCGGTTTCGCGCTGCACCAGATGATGTACGATGCCGACGGCACAGCCGTTGACTATCTCTTTCTGGAGGTCAACCCGGCGTTTGAGCGGATGACCGGTCTGAATGCAAAGTCTCTGCTGGGGCGAACGGTGCGCGACGCGCTGCCGGCAACCGAGCAGTACTGGATAGACGCGTACGCCTCCGTGCTCGAGACCGGACGGCCGCTCGAGTACGAGAACTACTCGCGTGAGCTGCAGCGCTACTACCAGGTGATGGCGTTTCAGCACCAGGAAGACCAGTTCGCGGTGGTCATAAACGATGTCACCGAGAGCAGGCGGGCAAAACAGGATCTGGAAGCGCGGTCCAGGGAGCTGGGCGAGCGGGTGCGCGAACTGCACTGCCTCTTCCGCATATCACAGCTGATCAGCAGTCCAACCCGGCCGCTGCAACAGACGCTTTCGCTCGTCGCTGAAGCCATACCGACCGGGTTCCAGCAGCCCGAGGCGATCTGCGCCCGAATTGTGCTTGACAACGAGGTGTACGGCACCGGCTGCGACGCGGCGCTGCACACGGTTGACTATCCGGTGACCGTTGAAGACCGGCAGGTGGGGGCGGTCATCATCGGCTGGTGCGCCGACCCGTCGTCGGCTCCGTCCGGCCCGGCCGGTCCGCTTGCCGAAGAGCACCAGATGATGCAGACCGTGGCACTGGAGGTAGGCCGACTGGTTCACGGCGCCCGGATTGCGGCGCGTCTGCGCGAGAGTGAGGATTATCTGCACAGCGTTTTCGAGAGCGTGCAGGACGGTATCACCGTGCTGAAGCCCGATCTCAGCATCGAGCGCGCCAACGGGGCGGCAACGCGGTGGTTTCCCGACGGGCGGGAACTCGCCGGCAGGAAGTGCTACGAGGTGTATCGCGGCCGCAACCAGCCGTGCGAGCACTGCCCGGTGGTACGCAGCGTTCGCAGCGGGCGGCCGGAGCGGGCCGAGCTCTACGGATACGCGGCGTCTCCGGTGCAGTGGGTGGAGGCGTTTGCCTATCCGGTTGTAGACCCGCAGAGCGGCAGCGTGATGCGGGTGGTTGAATTCATGCGCGATATCACGGAGCGCAAAGCCGCCGAGGCGGCGCTGGCCGAGAGCGAACGGCGATTCCAGCTGGCGCTGCAGAGTACCGGCGCCGCCGTCTGGGACTGGGACATGCAGCACGACATCATTCGCCATAGCGCCAACTGGAAATCCATGCTGGGCTATGCCGATGCGGAGATCGAGAGCAGTTCCGCCGGGTGGCAAAGTCTCTGGCATCCGGATGACGCGGAACTGATCCGTGCGGCAATGGAAGACTACCTTGCGGGACGCAGCGAAGAGTACGAGGTGGTGTACCGCCTGCGGCACAAGAGCGGAGAATGGCGCTGGATTCTTACCCGGGGCAGCGTGCTTCGCGATGACAGCGGAGAACCGTACCGCTGGCTCGGCGCCAACATCGACATCACCGAGCAGAAACAGGTGGAAGAAGAGCTGCGCGCAACGGCCGAACGCAACCAGATTCTGATGCGTGAGTTGCAGCACCGCGTCAAGAATAACCTTGCGATCGTTGCGGGGCTGCTGGACATCGAATCGCCCAGGTTGCGCGATCCTGCCGCCGGTGCAGCGCTGGCCGATGCGCGTTCGCGCATCCAGACCATCACTGAAATCTACGACCAGCTGCACCAGCGCGGAGGGGTCGAGCGAGTGGACCTCGGAGCCTACCTGGACGATCTCGTAGCATCGGTAGTGCGCTCATCGGCGTACAGCGTTGACGATGTCACCCTGCGTACCGAGTTTGCCCGGCTTGACGCGGACATTCAGTCCGCAATGGCGGTTGGATTGATTGTCAACGAGCTGGTCACAAACGCGCTGAAGTACGCCTATCCGCTTGGTACTTCCGGCGAGCTGTACGTGGGTTTGCTGGTATCCGGCAACGGCGGATCGAATCAGGCCACCTTGATTGTTGCCGACGAAGGCCCAGGGTTGCCGCAGGGCGTTACGGTGGAAGATGCCGCGACAACCGGCTTTCAGCTGGTGCGCTCCCTCGCCGCGCAGCTGGGAGGATCGGTTACGGTTACAACCAGTTCCGACGGGCAAGCAGACCAGGCTGCTGCGGCAGCCGCTGCGGTGAGTCGCGCCGGCAGCGCGGCTGCAGGTACCCGGGTGCTGGTGTCGTTTGACTGTGCCGGCGTTTCGGCATCACCAATAACAGGCTCACAGTAACAGGCTCACAGGAGCGGGAGTAGTAGGAGGCATGAGGCATCATGAAGATTGATTCCATCGAGACAGTGAATCTCTGTTACCAGTATCCCGAGGCGGATCGGTTTCAGTACGCCGGCGGAGTGTGTACCGGTCGTCTCACCACGGTTGTTCTGGTACACACCGACAGCGGCGAGGTGGGCGTAGGATCCTGTTACTCTCACCCGGGGCTGGTGCACCTGGTCATTCAGCAGCAGCTGGACCCGCTGCTGCGCGGCGAAGACCCTGCCGATGTAGAAGCGCTCTGGGACAAGATGTACGGCATCACCCGCTGGTACGGGCGCAAGGGGGCGGCT
>PWMO01000074.1 GCA_003558175.1 Spirochaetaceae bacterium | reverse complement strand
CTTGCCGAGCAGGCCGCGCGCTACGGCAGACCGCTGTCGATAATCATGATGGATCTTGATCACTTCAAGCGCATCAACGACGATCACGGGCACTTCGTAGGTGACCAGGTGCTCACGCACGTTGCGAGAACCACCCGCGAGATGCTGCGCAAGGCCGATGTTCTCTGCCGCTACGGGGGAGAAGAGTTTGTCGCGCTGCTACCGGAGACTCCGCTTTCGGAGGCGCGCCGAATTGCCGAGCGTATCCGGCTCTCGGTGTCTCAAGTCAGGCTCGAGGGCGTGCGCTATCCCATCACCGTCAGCCTTGGCATCTCAACCGTAGAGCTTGAGAGCGAGCGATCGATCGAGCACGCGATGAATCGCGCCGACCAGGCGCTCTACCGCTCCAAACAGCAGGGCCGCAACCGCTGCAGCACGCTGTAGTGAATACTGTGATCAATTATTGTGATCGATTATGGTGATCGATTACCGTGATACGGTATAATCGGTACCCGTATGTCTGATGAAGCGCTGTTTCGGCTTGCGCATGTGACCTACAAATCGGTACTCAGCGTTGCCGCGCTCAGCATTCCCGCACACCGCCCGGTTGCCGTGGTCGGGCGCAGCGGCGGAGGCAAGACCACGTTACTGAAACTGCTGAACAACCTCATCTCCCCCACTTCGGGCACTGTCTACTATCGTGGCAACCCGCTGGAAAAAATGAACCCCATCGAGTTGCGGCGCGAGGTGGTCATGCTGCCGCAGACGCCGGTGATGTTCGACGGCACTGTCGAGCATAACCTCCAGATCGGCCGACTGTTCTCCCTCCGAGCGGCGGCGCCGCAAGAAGAACTTCAGCGTGTGCTGGAGCTTGTCAGCGCCGGCGCGTTGCCCCTTGACGGTTCCGTGGAGACGCTCTCCGGCGGCGAGAAACAGCGCGTGGCCCTCGCCCGAGTGCTGCTGATGGAGCCCGACGCTCTCCTGCTCGACGAGCCCTCATCGGCGCTGGATCAGGAGACCGAACAACAGGTGATCGAAGCCGCCATCCGCCATGCGGTGCACCGTTCGGTATCGGTCATTATGGTAACCCACTCCCGCGACATCGCGCGCCGGTTCGCAGACGTTATCATTGAAGTTGAACACGGGCGCACGGCAGATGAACAGCCGCCGAACAGCCACCCGAACGGCGCAGCCAGCCGGCCTCCGCAAACGGGAGCCGGCGAATGAACGGCATCATCGAACTCGAGCTGGGCCGCCTGATTGCCGCGTACCTGTTTGTGGTCGTGCTGATCGGGATCGTGCGCGCCAGGCGGATTCCGCGCGAACGCGAGATCACCGTTGCAACGCTGCGGATGACGGTGCAGCTGATCCTGATGGGGTACGTGCTTGGGGTGGTGTTCGAGCAACGGTCGCTCTGGTTGACCCTCGCCATTCTGGTGCTGATGCAGACATTCGCCATCTTCAATATCTATGGTCGGGTCAAGGAGCCGTTGAGTACTTCGCTGAAGCGGATCATCGCGCTTGCGATGGCGGGCGGAACAACGGTGACGCTGCTGTTCTTTATCTTTGTTGTGATACACGTGGCGCCGTGGTACGAGCCACGTTACCTCGTCCCGATCGCGGGGATGCTGGTCGGCAACTCCATGACCGGAGTCTCTCTGGGAGTAACGCGGCTGGTTGACGGTATGAAAAGCCGGCGAGACCGCGTGGAAGCTGCCCTGATGCTGGGATCGACTCCCCGTCAGGCGTCCAGGGAGATTATCGACAACGCCTTCGATTCCGCTATTCTCCCCACCATCAACTCAATGGTCGGTATGGGGATTGTGTTCCTGCCGGGGATGATGACCGGCCAGATACTGTCGGGCGTTTCTCCAACAACCGCCATACAGTACCAGATCGCGATAATGCTCGGCATCATGGGAGCGGTCTCGCTGACGGTCGTGGTCTTCGTGCAACTGGGATTTCGCACCTTCTTTACTCACCGCGCACAGCTGCGGTCGTGACGTTACTCTCCCTGAGGTATAGAATAGCCGGTATGCAGAACGATCGAAACCTGCAAGCTGTGCGCGACGTACGTGACATGGAGAAGATTGTACTTGCTCAATCCTGGGTGTGTATCCTGTTCATCCGAACGGATTGCGCCGCAAGTCGCGACGCGTTGCCCCGCGTGGAGCGCATGGTCAAGCGATTCACCGATGTACACGGCTTTCTCTTCAACCTTGACGACGATCCCGCAGCTGCCGGACGCTACCTGGTCTTTGACACGCCGTCCATCGTGGTCTATCTCAATGGGAAACCGGTCTTGCGGCAAACCGGAGCGGTCTCCCACCAGGAGATCTACCGCGCGATCCTGGAGATCCACCAGCAGCAAGACCTCGCCTGACCGATCTCAGTCGGCCGGGGCCAATTCAGCGAGCTCTACCCACGCGGCACGGCCGTTCCTGCGCAAGACCAGGCCGTAGCGGTTATCGTGCAGCGCCAGCACCGCAACCTCTTCTCCCGGCCGGTATTCGGCTACGATGTCGCTGGTTGCGTCGGGGCGACTGCGGGCAGCGAGCGTATCGGACACCGTGATGACTTGCACCGGCTCGGCCAGATCCGCCACGCCGTCCCGGGGCAGATACCCGATCCGATGGTCGGGCAGCTTGATGCGGTAGTAGTCACGTCGCGCTCCGGTAAACCGTACCGGAGTTCCGGGAGGAAGTGGTTCAGAAACTGAAGCCCCGCGTATCTGTGTTGTGGGAGCAATCTGCTGCTGGTCGACCGGCTCGCCCCACCCGTCAAACCGGGCCGGCGACTGTATTACGCCGGAACGCGCAGCGGGGTATCGAACGGGAGCGAGCGGCGACACCACCTGCACCCATTCACCGTGACCGGAGTCGGCAGGCTGTGGCGCCACCGGGTTCTGCTCCGGGGCAACGAAGAAGTACCACGGATCCACCGGACGACGCCAGCTGCCGGCGTAGATTCCAATGTGCAGATGTGGCGGCGTGGTGATGGCGTTTCCGGTGTTGCCCATCGTGCCCACAACATCACCCGGTTCAGCAAGGGTACCCTGCTCAACCAGCTGTTGGTCGAGATGTGCGTAGTAGATGCGCAAGCCGCGTTCGGCGTCTTCAAGCGTGACGATGTTCCCGCCCCGCTCGCGTTCACCGACCCGCATGACCCGTGAGGGAGAGACCGCCACCAACGGTGTCCCGCGAGGGGCAAAGATATCGAGACCGTGGTGCACCCGTGCACCGCCTGCTCGTGCATCTCCAAAAAAGCTCCAGATGCGCGTCCGGTCGACACCGGGAACCGGCCAATCAAGAGCCGCGTCCGCTATAATTGACACCGTGAGCTCACCGCCGTGGAACAGCGGCGGCTGGATACGCACAAGGTAGCGACCGCTCTCGGCAGGTTCGAACGAGAAGACATCAGGCTCCCCGTACCATGAGTGTATCGGCTCGGGCAGTTGCGGATTGGTGCTGACCTGCCGGCTGCTCTGCTCACTCTCCAGCGGAAAGACGTCCACAAACAGCTCAGCGATGGTACTCTCAATACTGATGTCGATGCGTTGCCCATGCGTTGCGGGAACCTCGTACGCGAGTGCCCCCGGCTGCAAGGGATCCAGATACGCAGTCTCCAGGAACGGAGCAAGCACACGCGTCGACTCTACGAACGCACGCTCCGAGGCTTCCCACCAGTCCGCGCCGGCGCTCGTCTCGAGGAGCCCGTAATGCCCCAACGCGTCGCTGTAGTCGGCATGCGCGCGCGGCGCATCCAGCTGTATCCAGTCTTCCTCTTCTGCGCACGACGTAACGACCAGGAGCACGACGATGAGCGGAAGCAGCATTGCTCGAAGCTTTTTCATGCACAGAATAGTACTAAAGTTGAGCAGATTTGGAAACAATCGGCTTGCATCGCCGGAGATCGAACGCGCCGGCGGCGGCACAGCTTCAACCAGGCGCCGCGCGAGACGGGGCTGTGGCATCTGGGACATGCGCGGGTAATCGAGATATCCGGAGTCTATCCGGGCGTGTTTGCACTGCAGAAGCGCCGATAGCGACAGCAGTCTGCCACCGGTCCCGCTCCATAACTCGTTGCGATCTAAAACTCGTCGCGATCCTTCAGCGCGTGCGGTTTCCCGAGAAGCTCGGCAAAGAGCACTGCCCGCTTGAAGTCAGGAAGCCGGCTGACCCGCGTCCAACCGCCGCCGAGGGACTCTTTGGCAGGCGGGCGGACATCAGCGGTGCTGGCAGCGCCCAGGTTGCCCGCGGCGGTGCGCATGTGCTGCGGCCCCATCCCGCCCGAAGAAAGCGTCAGCGAGGCGCTCTCGTGTATGACCGCACGGATTGTGACGTCGGCGTGGCGGGGAACATCAGGCACCGGTTTCGCCTGTTCCGCCTGCTGTTCCGCTCTGCGGCGTTCTGCGGCCGACCGCTTGCGTGATGGGCGCTTCGCCGACCGTCTGCTCGCCTCGCGCTCGCGACGCACCCGCTCCTCTTCATCGGGAATGCCGAGCAGCTCGCGCAGCATCTTCTCCAATCGTCCGGCAGGCTTCTCGGCTGATCTTGCGTCAGGCGATTCGGTTCGATCGTGGCGCTCTTCTTTCATGCGCGCACGCCCACGTTGCTCGGCGGTGTAACTTTCGTCCTCGCGCCCGCGGACGGGATAGTCGCGCCCGGCTGCCACATCGGCGGCCTCCCGGCCGTCTTGCGTCCGTGGTTCCATTTCCCGCCCGTAGCGATCGGTCGGCTGCGGAACGGGCTGCTTCCCGGGCGGACGCTGTTGCTGTTTCCGTTGCTGCTGTTCCTGCTGCATTCTGCGCCGCCTGGATATCAGTATCCAGAGCGGCGCCATAACGATTGCAAACGTGATAACGAGGTTCAGCAGCTCTTCAATCACCGACATAGGGACTCCGATCAGTCGTTACTCAGGCTTATTCGACGAAGACTGTTCTTCACCGCTGATGCTGTTGCGCATATCGGTGTCGGCCTGAATGTTACGCAGCCGGTAGTAATCCATGATTCCCAGGTTTCCGCTGCGGAAGGCCTCGGCAATTGCCTTGGGGATCTCGGCCTCGGCCAGAACGACCTTGGCGCGGTTCTCCTGCACCTGCGCCTTCATCTCCTGCTCAAATGCCTGAGCGGCAGCGCGTCGCTTCTCCGCCTCGGCCTGGAAGCGCCGCTTATCGGCCTCCGCCTGGTCGACCTGCAGCTTGGCGCCTACGTTCTCGCCAACGTCGATATCGGCGATGTCGATCGAGAGAATCTCGAACGCCGTTCCGGCATCGAGCCCCTTCGCCAGAACACCCTTTGAGATGTTATCGGGGTTCTCCATGACGTCCTTATACGTCTCCGACGACCCGATGGTGGTTACGATACCCTCGCCAACGCGGGCAATAATTGTTTCTTCACGCGCACCACCAACCAGCCGTTCCAGATTGGCTCGTACCGTCACTCGCGCCTTCACGCTGAGCTGGATCCCGTCCTTCGCCACCGCCTCAATAGCCGCCTTACCCTTGTCGGGGTCGGGACAGTCGATCACCTTGGGATTGACGCTGGTCTTGACCGCGTCAAGAACGTCACGGCCCGCCAGGTCAATTGCCGCCGCCCGCTGGAAGCTCAGCGGAATATTGGCCTTGTTGGCCGCCACCAGCGCCATGCTGACGCGCTTGACGTTTCCCAGCGCGAGGTAGTGCGTCTCGAGCGCCTCGGTATCCACGGGAATACCGGCCTTCACCAGTATGATCCGCGAATCGACAATCACTCCGGCACTGACCTTGCGCAGCCACATCCCGATCAGACGCGCCGGTCCTACCGGAGCCCCGGAAAGTAAGGCACGAAACCAGAGACCGAAGAACTTGAGAAAGAGAAACAGAAGACTGAGCCCGAGAATACCAATAATGACGTAGAGAATAAGAACTTCCATGCTAACTCCTTGCCTCGTCCGGGGTCGTCTCGACCGCCGGCTCTGTTACGCGGCGCACCACGATGCGACTGCCCTCTACCCGAATCACTCTGATCCGGGCGTCTTTTTCTATAAACTCACTCGCACTGACGACACTGTACTTCTTCCCGTTGATTATCGCCACCCCTACCGGGCGCAACGGGGTCGCGGTTGTGCCTTCAGCCCCTTGCAGGTCGAGGTAGTTCTCCTGGGTGTGTGAGGTGTAGCCGCCGACGCTGTTGAGACTGGCGGTGTTGATCAGCAGCTTGCCGATGGGAGACCGGGGAAAAAGCTTGAACGCCAGAAAGAGCGTTGCCGGAACGATGACGATCGCCGACATCAGCACCAGGGTACCTTCCGCCGGCCCGCGATGCGCGTACGTCAACGCCACCGCGGCAATTATGCTCCCACCGCCGCCAACGGCCGCAATCATGCCGAAGGCCGGCACGATGGTCTCAATCAGGATGGCGAGCACTCCAACCAGTATCAGCGCGTATGCGACCCACAGCGGCACGTTACACCTTCCTCACAAGCATTCGGTTT
>PWMO01000257.1 GCA_003558175.1 Spirochaetaceae bacterium | reverse complement strand
ATGAACAGCTCAACGTCATCGCCACAGGAAGGGTTTGCTCCCTCGGAATGGAGGTCCGCGTCTTCAAGCCGCATCCGGTTCTTTTTGGAGCGGTAGTTGTCGAGTATGATCTCTTTGTAGATGTCTTCTTCAAGACTCATGCAAAGATCTCCTGCACCCGCCGGACCGACTGAACCAGACGGTCTATATCCTCGCGGTTGTTGTAGAGGTAGAACGAAGCTCGCGTTGTTCCCGGGATGCCCAGCGCGCACATGAACGGATGCGCGCAATGCAGCCCCGTCCGCACCGCTATACCGTCTTCATCCAGAATAGAGCCGGTGTCATGCGGGTGAGCGTCTCCAACGTTGAACGAGAGGATGCCCCCGCGAACGTTCAGATCGGTGGGGCCGTAGCACGTAACACCGTCGATTCCGCTCATCTGCTCCAGCGCGTAGGCCAGCAGCTGCTGCTCGTGAGCATGAATTGCGTCCATGCCGATGTCGAGCAGGTAATCGACGGCACGTCCGAAGCCGATAACGCCCGCAATGTTGGGCGTCCCGGCCTCGAACTTGTCCGGAATCTCCTTGAAGACCGTCTTATCGGTGCGTACTCGTAGCACCATGTCGCCGCCGTAGAGAAACGGGTCCATCTCTTCCAGCAGCTGCTCGCGACCGTACAGCACGCCCACGCCGGTCGGCCCGCACATCTTGTGCGCCGAGAAGACCAGGAAATCGGCCTGCAGCGCCTCGACGTCCACCGATGCGTGCGACACCCACTGCGCTCCGTCGACAACGGTTACCGCGCCTACCGCTTTGGCCCGCTCCAGGATGGTCTCTACCGGCGGCATGTACCCGGTAACATTTGACATCGCGGTTACTGCCACGATCTTGGTGCGTTCATTTATCAGGTCGTTCAGGTTACTCAGGTCCAGCAGACCGGTTTCCGGAACGAGCGGCAGAAAACGCAGCCGGGCACCTGTTCGCTCGGCCAGCGCCTGCCACGGCACAAAGTTGGCGTGATGCTCGATCTCAGTGACGCAGATCTCGTCACCCTGGCCGATATTCTTCAGCGCCCATCCGTACACAATGAGGTTGACCGACTCGGTAGCACTCTTGGTGAAGACAACCTGGCGTGGGTTGGGCGCACCGATGAGGCGGGCAACTTTGTCGCGTGCGCCGTCATAGAGCGCCGATGCCGTTTCACTGAACTCGTAGACACCTCGGTGAATGTTGGCGCCCAGTTCGCTGTAGTAGCGCATCTCTTCATCGATGACTGCCTGCGGCTTGAGCGCCGTGGCTCCATTATCAAGATATACAAACGGCTTTCCCCGCATCGTACGTTTGAGAATGGGGAAATCCTGCCGAACTCTCTCTACGTCCATGGCCGGCGCCGCAACGGCGGTGGCTGCTGACTGTTTTGTATTCATGTTCACTCCCAAGTCGAATGTACACCGAGTGGCCGTTGTTGAACAACGCTTCCGGAGACGGCGATCGAGCAAAAAAAACCGCCGTCACGCGATCGGCGCATCCGGCGGTCTTCAGGTAAACAGTTGGATTCGGGCAGGCCGATGGTTACTTTGCCTGCTCGTATCGTTGCGCAACGGCATCCCAGTTGATGACGTTGAAGAACGCATCGATGTACTCCGGACGCCGATTCTGATACTTCAGGTAGTAGGCGTGCTCCCAGACGTCCAGCCCCAAAATCGGCGTCTTGCCGTCGGTCAGCGGACTATCTTGATTTGGAGTTGATACCACCTCCAGCTCTCCGGAGGAGTTGACCACGAGCCACGCCCAGCCGCTGCCAAAGCGGGCTGCCGCTGCGTCGCTGAACTGCTTCTTGAAAGCGTCGAAGCTACCGAACGCTTTGTCAATCGCCTGAGCGAGAGTACCGCTCGGCTTTCCGCCTTCATTCTTCGTCAGGATCTCCCAGAAGAGCGCGTGGTTCACATGTCCGCCGCCGTGATTGCGCACGGCACCCTGGATGTTCTGGGGCAAGCCGGCAAGCTCGGTTACCAGCCGCTCGGCGTCCCACGATTCGTACTCAGTCCCCTCCACCGCCGCGTTCAGCTTGGTAGTATATGCCACGTGGTGCTTGTCGTGATGGATCTTCATGGTCTGCTCGTCAATGAAAGGCTCGAGCGCGTTGTAGGCGTACGGCAAATCAGGTGTTGTAAACGCCATATTCTCCTCCTGTGTTCTGTTCTCTGTCACGCAGAAAATACTCATCCTGCTTGAGTAAATCAACAAAAAGACTCAGGAAAAGCGGGTCGGCGCGGACGGGCGGGTCGGCGCGGCTGCGCTAGAGCATCAACTCGTCGGCAACGCGGTCGACGCTCCAGTGCTCCACCACTGCCTGGTTGTATTGCTCACTGCGCGGCTCATCGTTGAGTACAACCACCCCGTCAAGTCCTTCGTCTGTGAAGAAAAATGCCTGGTAAACGTTGTCTACCTCTACCTCTTCGATGCGATACCCCTGCGTTTCGCGCGGCATGTTCATCGAGAAGACAAAGGTGTCGAATATCGAACTCTTGAGCCGGAAAGCTTGCCGGTCAAAAACCGCATTGCCACCTGCGGCGTTCTCGCCTGCGATCCAACCCTGGTACTCCGCAGCGTGCCAGAGATAGCTTACGTAGCCGTCAGGATGCTGAGCACAGTCGCCGGCAACAAAGACGGCAGGATCTGAACTCTGCAGCCGTTCGTTGACACAGATTCCGCGATCCACCTTGAGACCGCATCCGGCGGCGAGGTCGGTGCGCGGCCGCACCCCGATGCAGAACACAACTGCGTCAAAAGCGCCTGAGCCCTTCAGCATCGCTACGTCGAGCGCCCCCTTGCCGTTGTCTTCGAAGGAAAGAATCTCGTCCTGGAACATCAGTTTCACCTTGTTGCGAACAAGCTCCTCCTCCATCAGCTCCGCCGCGCGCGTCGTCAGCTGTCGCGGCATCAGCTGTGCGGTTGCTCCCACCAGGGTCGGTTTTTTCTGCATCTGAATCAGTTGATCGGTGACTTCCAGTGCGAGTACGCCCATGCCGTCAACCAGAACGGTTTTCGCGCGGGCCAGCCCGTCAATCAGGCGCCGCGCGTCCTCAAGCGTACGCAGAACGAAGAACGAGCCGACCTCGTGCGGCCGAACCACCCGGGGATACATCGGCACCGATCCGGTGGCCAGGACAAGCGTACCGTACGATACGTCTTCACCCGCGGAAAGCGTCAGCGTCTTCTGCTCCCGGTCGACGGAGGTCACCGTCTTGCCGGTTCGAATCTCAACACTGCCGTCGGCAAAACAGTCTCGGTCCCGCAGCGAGAATTGGCCCGGCTCGAAACCGGATGCCAGGTACTTGGAAAGCTGTGTTCGCTTGTATGGCGCCTCTTGATCCTCGTCCAACAGCAGAATGCGGGCATCAGCATTCTGCCGCCGAGCCCCCTCCACGGCTGCCACTCCGGCACTGCCGGCTCCGATCACAACAATGTCCCATGCACGTTCCATATATAATCCTCGCACCTTGCTCAAATATAGCTCTGCGGCTATACTAAACGAAGTAATAGTAATTCTCAATCGCAACACAAGGAAATACCCAATGGCCGATCTCAATACACAGGTACTGGGTTTGCCGCTGCGCAATCCGGTTATTGTCTCAAGTTCAGGGCTCACCGGCTCCGCGCGTGGTATCCGGCAGTGCGTGGAGGCCGGCGCGGCGGCGGTGGTCATTAAATCGCTCTTTGAAGAGCAGATCGATCTCGAGGTAAACGGGCACGAGGACAAGTCGGAACTCTCGTCACACCCTGAAGCCGCCGAATACATCCAGCAGATGGGGAAACACCTCGGACCGAGCAACTACCTGTCGCTGATAGAGACCGCTAAACGTGAGAACGGGGTCCCGATAATTGCCAGCGTGAACTGCATCACCTCGGAGTGGTGGGCAAACTACGCAAAGCAGATCGAGAAGGCCGGAGCCGACGCGCTTGAGCTCAACATCGCCATCATGCCACACGAGCCGGGCGAGCGGTCGACTGACATCGAGGCGCGCTACGTTGAAATCGTGCGCCAGGTACGCGCAGAGGTGAAGATCCCTCTCGCGGTCAAGATCGGCCCTTACATCACCGCGCTTCCGTCACTGGTTGAGAAGCTGTGCCGAGCCGGCGCGCAAGCGTTGGTGCTGTTCAACCGCTTCTACCAGCTCGACATCGATATCGACAACCTCACTGCGGCTCCAGGTTACCAGTTCAGCACCCCAAACGAGATCTACCTGCCGCTGCGCTGGATCACGCTTCTCACCGGGCGGACCGATTGCGAGCTGATAGGTTCGACCGGCGTCCATTCAGGGCGTGAAGCGGTAAAACTGCTGCTCGCGGGCGCTCAGGCGGTTCAGGTCTGCACGACACTGTACGCCAACGGTCTGGATCGGATCGCCTCAATCTGCAACGAGATCGCCGGCTGGATGGATGTCCACGGGTTTCAGCGCCTGGAAGACTTCCGTGGACTGGTGGGAAAAGCGGCACAGAAAGACCGTACCGCCTTCGAACGGCTGCAGTACATCAAAGCACTGACCGGAGTCGATTGAGCCTCTCCCGGCGGATCGCCGGAGCGCCGCCGGACGTCGCGGCACGGGAGACTCACCCACGCAGGCTTGCGGCAATTCCAAGTACAAAACGCACGATACCGTCCCAGATTACTCGCAACAGTGAACCTCGCGGAACTTCCTGAACCGGATAAAGCGGCAGCTCGAGCAGCTGCTGCTCCCGCGCGTGGATCGTCACCCGGCCGAGTGACTGATCCGTCTGAACCGGAGCCTCGACTTCTTGCCGTTGCTCCAGCTCGCCGCGAAGGTGCACGAGGTCGGTCACGGGTATCGTGAGTTCTCTCGGTCCCCGGGCCTCGAGCTCAACGCTCTGCAGTCCACCTTTCCAGACTCGCACCGGCTCAGCGGACGGCAGCTCGAGAGTAATGTTGGTGAAGTGGTCAAACCCGTAGTCCAGCAGCTGCGCTGCGTCGCGGGCGCGGTTGCGCTCACCTTCGGCGTGCGTTTCTCCGGGAGCACCCAGCACGATCGCCACCAGCCGCCGATCATCGCGTGCCGCGGTCGCGGCCAGGTTGTAACGCGACTGGCGAATGAACCCGGTCTTGACGCCGTCAACACCGGGATAGCTCTGCAGCAGCGAGTTTCGGTTGAACTGGGTTATCGAATTGCTGTGCCGCGCAGGTTGCGTCGCGTTACCGCCGTCCCCGCCGCTGCCGCCGCTTCCCGCAGCCGACGATCCAGCCACGCCCGGTGGCTCGACCGTCTCGGGTTGCGGTGGCCAGGTGAACTGACGCACAGAATGATAGTCGAGCGTTGCCTCCGGCCAGCGGCCGACATAGTGCTGTATGAAACGGGCAAACTCGCGCGCCGTGATTCGGTTCTCAGGACTCAGGCCCGAGGGCTCTTCGAACGAGAGCGACGGCAGACCGAGCGCCCGCGCCTCGGCGGTCATCAGCTCGGCGAACCGCGGCACCGATCCGGCGACGTGCAGCGCCAGCGCGATCGCAGCATCATTGCCGGAGGGCACCGCCAGGCCCATGAGCAGCTGGCGAACCGTTACCCGCTGGTCAGGGCCGAGAAACATAAGCGAGGAACCGGGCGGCAGATTGACGGCCCAGCTCTCGGGCGGAAGGTCCACTTCTTCATCGAGGTTCAGTTCACCGCGCTCGGCCAGAGCAAACACCAGATGCATCGCTACAACCTTGGTCAGACTGGCCGGGGGAATCACGAAGTCGGCTTCCTGCTCGTACAATACGGCACCGGTCGTGGCATCGAGAAGCAGTGCCGAACGCGCAGCGAGCTGTGGCGCATGGCGGTCGGCGTAGTCCTGCATCCATGCAGCAATCCGCGGCAGACCGGGCCGGTCGCCGTTAACCGCCGCGTCCTGGGCGCCGGCGGGCTCATTGAGAAATAAGAACGCTGTCAGCAGCAACAGCATGGGTATCGCACGGTATCGCATCGTGTGTACCACGAAATATACCCGAATCTGCGGTTTGCGTCAGGCCCGTGGACGGCGCACTGTGAATGGACGGCTCTCGGACGACACGTGGACGGCGCACCGTTGCGTCGGAAGCGGCGATTCGATACTCTCTTGGCACGATGAGTGAGAACTATCCGGCTGATGACGCAAACAGAGCCATTCGAGCCACCGTATCGGTCGGCGTCTTCGCGGCGTTAATCATTGCGGGGTCATATATTGTTGTTCCGCTGCCATTCAGTCCGGTTCCCATCGCGCTGCAGAGTTTCTTCGTTCTGCTTGCGGGATTGGTGCTGGGCCCGAAATGGGGCGCCTTCACGGTGTTCCTGTATCTTTCAATGGGGGCGGTGGGACTCCCGGTGTTTGCCGGCGGTCAGGGCGGACCGGCGCATTTTCTGCGGCCGACCGCCGGGTACCTCGTTGGCTACCTGCCGGCGGTGGCGCTGGCGGGCGCGGTTGCCGCAATCGGGCGCCGCGCTT
>PWMO01000018.1 GCA_003558175.1 Spirochaetaceae bacterium | reverse complement strand
GTCACCGGCTTCAGCGCGTGCCGAACCGGGAGACACGTCCACCTGTCCCGCGTCGGCGCCCGGCTGGGGAGCAAATCCCGCTTGCGGTGGCGGTTCCGCCGCCTGCCGCTTGCCGCCCGGCAGCAGAAGGTCCAGCAGCGCCTCCTCGGTGCGCCGTTCGGCCTCTTCGCGCACTTCTTCCTGCAGCTCGCTCTTGACCATTGATATGCCGACCGACACCAGGTCGCGCACCATCGACTCGACATCGCGCCCCACGTAGCCAACCTCGGTGTACTTGGTGGCCTCGACCTTTATGAACGGCGCACCGGTAAGCCGCGAGAGCCGTCGCGCGATTTCCGTCTTTCCAACCCCCGTCGGCCCCATCATGATGATGTTCTTCGGAGCTACCTCGTCGCGCAGCTCGTCCGGCAGCCGCTGACGGCGCAACCGGTTGCGCAACGCGATCGCCACAACTTTCTTGGCCTTTTCCTGACCGATAATAAACTTATCCAGCTCACGGACGATCTCCGCGGGAGTCAGCTCGGCGAGGTCACGTTTCATGAGAGCTCCTCCAGCACGATTTCGCTGTTGGTATAGATACAGATTCCTGCGGCAATCGCGAGCGACTTGCGGGCGATCTCCGCCGCCGTCAGTGATTCGTTCTCGAGGTAGGCAAGTGCTGCCGCATAGGCAAAGTTTCCGCCCGAGCCGATCGCGATAGCGTCCTGGTCCGGGTCAACGATATCGCCGGTGCCGGAGATCAACAGCGTCTTGTTCTGATCGGCGGTGAGGATCAGCGCTTCCAGTCTGCGCAGCGCTCGATCGGTGCGCCAGTCCTTGGCCAGTTCGACCGCCGCGCGGGTGATGTCGCCCGAGTACTCCTTCACCTTGCCCTCAAACCGTTCGAAGAGCGTGAACGCATCGGCGGTGGCACCGGCAAACCCCACCAGCACCCGTTCGTCGTAGATACGGCGGATCTTGCGGGCATGCGCCTTCATGACGGTGGTCCCGAGCGTCACCTGTCCGTCGGCCGCCATGGCCACCGCACCGTTTCTTCGTACCGCGATCACCGTGGTACTGCGCCATTTGTCTGTCATCATCTCTCCTCTGCTCCGTCACTGGCGGGCTCGTGTTCGCCGCCGTGGTCGCACTGCTCGCCGCCACCGTGCGGATGCGCCTGTGCGTATATTTTGCGCAGCTTCCCCAGCCCGAGGTGCGTATACACCTGCGTAGTGGAAAGCCCCGCGTGGCCGAGCAGCTCCTGGACCACCCGGATGTCGGCGCCGCGGTCAAGCACATGCGTGGCAAAGCTGTGGCGAAATGTGTGCGGCGAGGTGTGCGTAGCGATTCCGGCGTCACGCACCCGCTTCTCGATAATCAGCGCAACCCCGCGCGCCGTCAGCCGCCCGGCGTTCCGGTTGAGCAACAGCGCGCGTTCGCCGTGGGCACCGCGGCGGCGCAGCAGCGCTTCACGGAGCGGCAGAAACGCCGCCAGCGCCTCGCGGGCCGGAGCACCCAGAAACACCAGCCGGTCCTTGCGGCCCTTACCGTGAACCATCACCGAACCTTTCTTGAAATTGATGTCGTCCACCGCGATACCCACCAGCTCAGAGACACGGCACCCGGTAGAGTAAAGCGCCTCCATGATCAGCCGGTCGCGAGTCGACTCGAAATCGGCTCCATCGATGGCGACCAGCGACGCGACGTCGGCTTCAAACAGGATGTCGGGCAGTGTCCGTTCGCGGCGCAGGCTGCGTACTCCGTCGACCGGCGAGGCATCCAGCAATCCCTGCCTGACCAGAAACCGGTAATAGCCCTTCAGCGCCGACAGTTTACGGTTTATCGTGGACGACGCGGTGTTGCCTCGCGCAAGATGGGCAACATATCCGCGAACAAGCCGTGACTCGACCTCCGCGGCGTCACCGACCCAGCGGAAGAACGCGCCCAGGTCTACCGCGTAGGCGCGTACCGTGGCGGCAGAGAGGTTGCGCACGCTCTTGAGGTAGGCCAGGTAGCGCTCCATATTGCTGCCCGGTCTCCGTCGCTCATCGGGCGCACCCTGCTGCTCTTGCCCGGTCGCAGAGTCGCGGCGATTCACGTTTTGCCCGTTCACCAGCTGCTCGTTCAATGCATCCTCGCTTCACGAATCTCCGTTGCATCGACCCGATGGTCCCAACCGGTCGACGTTTCCTCTTGCGATTGACTCAGCTGCAGCTCCTCCTCAAGCTGCAGCGCCAGCTGCCTCCCGACAGGTATGGTGCCCGGACCGCGCAGCGCACCCCCGGCACCGCTTCTCGCGCGCAAGGCATCGGCTGCACCACCGGGCGAAATCCCGATCCAATCGGCGATGATGTCGCCAACGGTCACTACAACCGCCGAACCGTCGCGCTCATAGTTGCGACCACCGGCGCCGGTCTCACCCTCGAGCCCTTCCTGCAGCACGTAGACATCGCGCCCCTGCTCGAGCGCGTAGTCACCGGTAAGCAGAGCACCGGAACGCGCCGGCGCCTGGGCGATCACTACCGAACGGCACAGTCCGCTGATGATGCGGTTGCGCTCCGGGAACCGGTAACGCGTAGGGGGGCTCCCCGGAGGGTACTCACTGAGAATGACACCCCCGCGGTCCAGAATACGTTCGGCCAGCGGCTTGTGTGACCGCGGGTAGATGACGTCGATTCCGCTGCCCAGCACCGCCATCGTGACCCCGGCGCCCCGCAGAGCTCCCTGATGAGCTGCAGCATCGATTCCGCGTGCCAGCCCCGAGACCACCGGGATCCCGGCCGCCGCGCACTCGTGTGCCAGCCGCAGCGTTGCGGCTACCGCGGCCGCGGTGGGTCTGCGCGTTCCGACAATTGCCACCGCGGGGACGTCCCACCGCGGCAGCGTTCCGCGTGCCAGCAGCAGAAACGGCGGATCGTGGATCGCGCGCAGCTGCGCCGGATAGCGGCTGTCGCTGATGAGCACGGTGGTGACGCCGCTGCGTTCAATGTAGCGCAGGTCCCGGTGCGCCTGATCCAGGTATTGGGCTGGATCCCACTGCCGGCTGTTAATCACGCGCCCGACAATCTGCGACAGGTTGTCAATGGTGAGCGACGTCAAGAAGGCGTCGCTGTCGACCATCTCTGCCAGCAGGAGCTTCTCGCGTCCGGTGAGGAACTCAGCCTGATTGACTGCCAGCGCATAGAGCAGCTTCATCGCAGCGCCTCCCGCACTTCATCGCGATTGCGGATGGCCTCACGCCTGAGGTTCTCGTCCGAAGTAGTCTCTGCGATGCGTCCATACATCTCGGCTGCTTCCTCCAGTTTGCCGCTTGCAGCGTAAGCGTGTGCCAGCACCGCCATCGCCTGCACGTTGCGCGATTGCCGCCTGAGCACCTCGTGCAGCAACGGTTCTGCTTCCTGTGGGCGCTCCAGCTCAAACACATAGAGCACCGCCAGTCCATACATCGCGCTGATGTAGCGCGGGTTGAGCTCCAGCGCGCGCAGGTAGGAGCGCTCGGCGTACTCAAAATAGCGTTCCCGCTCCGGCGGCTCCATCATCGCCTTTGCCAGCCGTCCCGCTGCAACGGCCGCCCAGTACGCCAGAACCGGGTTCTCCGGTTCGAGTCTGATGGCTTCCCGCAGGTGATCGAGCGCCGGCCCGTACATGCTGCGCCCGATGTACTCCACTGCCAGTATCCTATGATACTCACCAATTTTTTCTGTTGCTTCAACTTTGCGCGCAACAGTTTCTTCTAATTCGCTGATTGCCTGCCTGAGCTCTCGTATTCGTTGGTCGCTGACCTCTTCGGCGCCGTATTCGGGCGATTCCAGCGCAACCAGCTCGCGCAACATCGGCTCGTCTTCCCGCCGGCAGGCGGGCAGAACCACCGCCACGGCCATCAGCAAGACGGCCAGCCGCGCCAATGGTCCACACCGCACCGCGGCTGCACCCGGCAAAAACCCCATAAGCATCTCCACTACCCTCGTGGGTGATGCGTTGAATGCCAGACATGCAGCTCTTCTTTGTCGATATGGGTGTAGATCTGCGTTGTTGCGATGTCTGCATGACCCAGCAATTCCTGGACGGCGCGCAAGTCGGCGCCGCCTTCGAGCAGGTGCGTGGCGAACGAATGCCGCAGTGTATGCACCTTGGCGCGAATCCCGGCGGCACTGCACAACTGGTGAAACCGCTTCCACATCCCTTTGCGCGAAAGCCCGTTCCCCAGGTGGTTCAGAAACAGCCTGTCGCTGCGAGCGGGAGCCTTCACCAGCCTGGGGCGGCCGTCCTGCAGGTATTGCCGCAGCCAGCGCACGGCCACCGGGCCCATCGGCACCAGGCGCTCCTTGTTGCCCTTGCCGCGCACCCGCAGCACCCCTTCATCCAGAAACACCCGGGCAACGGTCAGATCGACCGCCTCGGAGATGCGCAGCCCCGAGGAGTAGATCAGCTCGAAGAGGGCCCGATCGCGCAGTCCCAGCGGCGAGGAAGGGTCAATCGCCCCCAGCAGCGCTTCAATCTCGGCCACCGACAGCACGCCCGGGACTCGCTGCACCGGCTTGGGCGATTCTACCAGCAGTGCAGGATTGTCGCTGCGCTCGTCTTCCAGCACCAGGAACTGCAGAAATGAACGCAATGCGGAGAGTATTTTGGCCACCGTACGCTGATCGACTCCGTTCTCGCGCGTTTGACGCTCGATCAGGTAGTCGGCAACCGTGGGTACACCAACGGTCGACGCCGTCTCGCCCTGCTCCTCGAGGTAGGCGTCAAACAGCCCCGCTTCGCGTACGTAGGTCTCTACGGTGCGCGGTGACAACCGGAGCTCGGTTACCAGATAGTCGTTGAACCGCTGTACAGAGCTCATCAGGCGCCGCTCGACCCTCCGGACACCTGCCGGTAGCGCAGGACCGCCGGGATTCCCAGTTCTTCGGTGATCGGTTCGTCCGATGCAAGATCACCCTTGGCGTGCCGCCCTCGTCCGCTGGTCATCTCTACCCACTCATCGAGCGAAATAAACTGCTCCTTCTTCTGTTTTGCGGGCTCCCGGGCGGCTTCCTGGCGGATATCGTTGTCAAACCCGGTGGCGATCACCGTCACCTTCACCTCGCTGTCCATCAGCTCGTCCACGGCGCTGCCGGCGATAATCAAGGCGTCGTCATCGGCGTTGGCGGTGATGATGTTGAGCACCTCCTCGTACTCAGACAGCGAGAAGTCCAGCCCGCCGGAGACGTTCACCAGGATTCCCTTGGCGCCCTCGATGCGCGCGTCTTCCAGCAGCGGATTGTTGATTGCATTGGTTGCGGCGTCTACGGCGCGGTTCTCGCCGTTGCCCACGCCAATGCCCATCAGCGCGTCACCGCGGCCGTTCATGATGGTCTTGACGTCGGCAAAGTCGATGTTGATCTCGCCCGGCTTGGTGATCAGATCCGATATGCCCTGCACGCCCTGACGCAGCACATCATCGGCTATCAGAAACGCCTCTTTGATCGGCGTGCGCCGTTCCACGATTTTCAGCAGATGTTGATTAGGTATGGTGATCAGCGTGTCGACCGCTTCGCGCAGCCTGGAGATGCCCTCTTCGGCGAGCTGCATCTTGCGCCGTCCTTCAAAGTCAAACGGCTTGGTGACCACCGCCACCGTGAGAATGCCCATCTCCTTGGCAACCTCGGCAATCACCGGCGCGGCACCCGTACCGGTTCCACCGCCCATACCCGCAGTGATGAAGACCATGTCGGCGCCACGGATGACGTTCTGGATCTCCTCCTTGTCTTCCAGCGCCGCCTTCTCGCCAACCTCCGGCTTCCCGCCGGCACCGAGACCACCGGTGAGCTTGGAGCCCAGCGGCAGACGGGTCTCCGCGTTCGACAGCTGCAGCGCTTGCAGATCCGTGTTGACCGCAACAAACTCTACGGCGCCCAGGCCACCGGCGATCATGCGGTTCACGGCGTTACTGCCGCCGCCGCCAACCCCTATCACCTTGATGACCGTTGGGTTCCCGTAGGAATCCTGGAGCGATGTGCTCTCTTCGATGATCTCGAACTTCATATCCCCTCCCAAGGTTATCGAGTGACCGCCGTACTGCAGTAGACGGCCCGCCCGCACTGTCCGTTCTCTCTCTACTTCTCCAGTCAAATCTAGTCAAAAAAGTTACGTAACCAGCTCTTGAACCCCTGCATCATTCCCGGCTGTTTTACCTTGCGCTCCCCGTCCCTGCCGGTGGCTCTGAGCAGCGCGTCACGATACAGAAGCAGCCCAACCGCGGTGGAATAGTCCGGCCGCTGGTAATTCGATGCAACTCCGCCAAGGTTTCCCGGCTGCCCCACCCGGGCGGCCGTCTGAAAGATATCCTGGACGAGCTCCACCGCCCCCGTAAGCAATGCTCCGCCACCGGTCAGTACCACCCCGCCGCCCAGCTTGTTGATCAGGCCTTTCTTCTCTATGCGTTCCCGCACCAGGGTGAAGATCTCCGCCATGCGCGGCTCAATGATGCCCGCGATATCGCTGCGCCGTGCCGAAAGCGGCG